>JBGQIR010000004.1:0-34070 GCA_041498535.1 Methylomirabilis sp. (SeqCode) | reverse complement strand
CCATGACGCCGGCTCCCAAGACCGCCACCCGCTTAATGGAGGAAGGCATGGTGTTGTCGGTCCCTCGCTGTCTCGTCATTGCGAGCCGCAGGCAAAGCACACTCCCACTCAATAATGCATCCGATGGGACTGCTTCGCGGCCATGCTCCTCGCTATTGGCGGGCGGCGCTGTTACCTGCCTGCGCGGGCTCTCAGCTCCTTCAGCACCGACTCCAGGCGCTTGACCTCTTCGCCGTAGCCGGCGAAGTTACCCTGCCGCAGCAACTCCTGCGCCCGGGTGTAATGGTCGTACGCCCGGGTCGCCAGCATCTTGAGGGAGCTGTCGGCCTCTGGGGGGCCGGGCACTCCTGGCGTCACCCTCGCCCCGGCTGTCGCTCTGGTCGGCCCGCCAAAGACTCTGGCCAGGGCTGCGTCCAGGGTCTCCTCCATGGCGATCTGGTTGCCGTGAGCCACGATGATCCGCTTCAGCTCCGGCAGCGACCCCTTCTCGGCCGCCAGGTAGAGCGGCTGGACGTACAGCAGCGACCGTTCGATCGGGATCGCCAGGAGGCTGCCTCGGATGACCGCGGATCCTCGCTGACTCCAGAGCGACAGTTGCTGCGAGATAAAGGAATCCTGGTCAATCCGAGCGTCGATCTGCCGTGGACCGTAGACCAACTTGGCCTTGGGGAAGTTGTACGCGATCAGCTTGCCGTAGTGGGGCGGGTCGCTGCGCGCCGCCAGCCAGGCGATCATGTTGTCTTTCTTGTTCGGGGTGAAGGGGAGCAGGAGAATGAACTCTTCCTTCTGCTCGCCTGGAAGCCGCATGATGGTGTAGTACGGCTCCATCTCAGCGTCGCGCCCCTCCACCGCCTTTCTCGGGACGCTCCAGAGATCTTCCTTGTTATAAAACACCTGGGGATCGCGCATGTGGTAGGTGTTGTAGAGCTTGGCCTGAATGGTGAACATCCCCTGCGGGTAGCGAAGATGGGCCTTCAGGTCGGCCGGCATGGCATCCAGCGGCTTCAGCAGTGCAGGGAAGGCCCGGGCATAGGCCTTGATGACGGGATCTGTTTGGTCGGCGAGGTAAAAGGTCAAGCTGCCGTTGTAGGCGTCCACGACCGCCTTGACCGAGTTGCGGATATAGTTGCCCACCCCGCGGATCGGTTCGGAGTACGGGTACTTATCCGACACGGTGTAGGCATCGATGATCCAGAAGAGGCGGCCATCCTGGGAGACGACCAGATAGGGGTCTCGGTCAAAGGCTAGGAAGGGAGCCGCTTTCTTGACTCGCTCCGAAATCTGCCGGTGATACATGATCCGGGTCTCGGGGGTCAGATCACGGGATAGGAGGATCTTGATGGTCCCGAATCGGGTGGCGAAGAGCAGTTTTCGGCCAAGAGACGTCAGCGGCACCCCGCCGTCGCCGGCGTACGTGGTATAGACGTTCTTGTCGCCCGAGGGGTAATCCAGCTCCAGGGAATGGGTTTTCACGAAGACGTAGTCGTTGGCCACCTCACCGAAGTAGATCTCGGGGCGCGTGACCTTTATGGACCCGGTGGAGACCGGAGGGATGTCCTTGATCAGGAATTCGGGTAGCCCCTCCGGGGTGATCCGGTTCACCGGCCCGAGGACCACGCCGAAGCCGTGGGTATAGGTCAGGTGTTCGTTGATCCAGATCCGGCTGGGCAGATGCTGGTAGGACAGCTCCCTGGCGGAGAGCATCACCTGCCGGTACTCGCCGTCGATCTGATAGCGGTCATTGTCCACGTCCACGAATTTGTAGTACGTCCGGATTTCCTGAAGCTGGGCGTAGGTGGTCAGCAAAGGGCGATGGTCCCAGAGTCGGATATTCTTGATGGTCAGATCGTTCCGTCGCAGGTCCTCGCGGGTCAAGTTCTCCTCGGCCGGGAACTCCACCTCGTCGATCCGGTCGAGACCGTAGGCTCGGCGAGTGAACTGGATGTTATTTGTGATGTACGGGCTTTCGGCAACGATCTCGTTGGGCGTGACGCGGAACCGCTGGATGAAGCCCGGATACACGCCCAGGCCGATGATGCTAGAGGCGATCATCAGGCCGAGACCCCCCAGGACCAATCGCCAGCCGCGCTGGGTGATCTGCGCGAGGCAGAGCAGGGCGGCGAAGATGGCGAGGATCGTCATGAACTTGAGGACAGGCAGGTTCCCATGGATGTCGCTGTAGCCGGCGCCGAACACGACCCCGCTGGGCGAGTAGAGGAGTTGGTAGGTGTCCAGCCTGAAGCCAAACGCCTTGATCGAGAGCAGGAGCGCGCCAAGCACGAGGAGGTGCGCCCGCGCGAGGCGGGCGATGATCGGCCCCCGGGCCGTGATCTGGATTCCCCTGTAGAGGAGATAGGTCAGGGCGGTCAGGAGAAAGATGATGCCGAAGGAGCTGATCAGCCAACTGTAGAGGAAGGAGAGGAAGGGCAGCCGGAAGACATAAAACCCGACGTCTTTCTGAAAGATCGGATCTCTGACGCCGAATGGAAGGGCGTTGGAGAAGCGGAGGTAACTCTCCCACTCGCTGGATGCCTGGAATGCCGATATCACCCCGAGCGCGAGAGCGCCGGGGATCAGCAGCCGTCGGAAGTACGGTTCGATCACCAGGCGGCTCGGGAGGCCGAAGCGGTCCTCCACCTCGAGCAGGACATCGGTGGCGGTGAATCGGCTGGCCAGGTAGAGGTTGACGTAGACGAGGACCGCAAAGGCCAGGCCGGAGGCAACGGCCAGCAGGAGCTGTGTCGTGAGGATCGTCAGGAAGACCGAGGGGAGCTTGACCTCCTGGAACCAGAGCCAGTCAGCGTAGAGGGGAACCGTTTGACTCCCCAGGACAAAGACGACCAGCAGGATCAGCAGGAGGGCGATCGGCCTGCCTTTTAACTCTCCGGCGGTGCCACTGTGTCGCGCCATGACGTCTCCTCTATTTTGGCTATCGGCGGTGTGTGTGTAAGACTATCAAATGAGCGCTAGGGATCGCCCGGCCTCGCCCAGGACAGTCAGGGCGAGATCGAGGTCTGTTTTGCTGTGCGAGGCCGTGAGGGTCAGCCGTATCCGTTCAGTCCCGCGCGGGACGGACGGGTAGCGGATTCCCTGGGCAAAGACGCCGCGCTCCAGGAGCTCCTGGCAGAAGCGCATGGTGAGCTGGCTCTCTCCCACCATCAGGGGGATGATATGGGTCTCGCTCTGGTTGAGATGAAACCCAGCCTCTCTGAGGCCCGCTCTGAGGTACCGGGTGTTGTCCCACAGACGCTGCCGTCGCTCAGGTTCTTCCTCCGCCACGGCGAGCGCCTCGAGCACGGTCGCCAGGACTGCGGGCGGCATCGCGCAGCTGAAGATGAAGCTTCTCGCCCGATTGATCAGGTATTCGATGAGCGTCCGGCTGCCGACCACATAGGCCCCGAAGCCGCCGAGGGCCTTGGCGAGGCTGCCGGTCTCGATGTCGATCCGGCCCAACACGCCCGTCGCCTCAGCCGTCCCGCGCCCGGCCTCGCCCAGCACGCCCGTTCCGTGGGAGTCGTCCACCATGGTCATGCAGCCGTAGCGTTCAGCCAGACCCACGATGTCAGCCAGGGGTGCAAGGTCCCCGTCCATGCTATACAGGCCATCGACGA
Organism: Methylomirabilis sp. (SeqCode); assembly: GCA_041498535.1. Classification (GTDB taxonomy): domain Bacteria; phylum Methylomirabilota; class Methylomirabilia; order Methylomirabilales; family Methylomirabilaceae; genus Methylomirabilis. Next base: position 30,459 of record JBGQIR010000004.1, on the reverse strand, counting down.
CGATGAGCTTTCTCCTGGCGGAGGTTTCTCTCTTTAAGAGACTCTCGAGGGCGGCGAGATCATTGTGAGGAAAGACTCTGACCTGCGTCCCAGACAGGCGGCAGCCGTCGATGATGCTGGCGTGGTTCAGCTCGTCGCTGAACGCGATGTCCTGCACGTCCATCAGGGCGGAGATCACGCCGAGGTTGGCCTGGTACCCGGTGCTGAAGACCAGCGCGGCCTCGGTCTGTTTGAAGCGAGCGAGCCGATTCTCCAGTTGGGGGTACAGGTCATGATTTCCCGAGATCAGACGGGCGGCGGAGGCGCTGCAGCCATACCGATCGATCGCCCGACGAGCCGCCTCCTTGAGTCGCGGGTGTGAGGCCAGGCCAAGGTAGTCGCTCCCGGCAAGGACGATCGTCTCTGTGCCGTCCACACGCATCCTGGGGCCTTGCGCACCCTCGATCTGGCGGAGCCATCGGTACAGGCCGTCGGCCCTGAGTGCGTCCAGTTCCCTCTCCAATGACGCCGTCACCCTCTCGTGCACATCCGATCCTTCACGCGTCGGAATCATGATTCACCTCGTCCGCTGCTACTCACAACAGTGGCACGCATTATAGACGCAGGTTGGCAGGAGAGCAACCGGAATTCTGCTCCCATCGGGATGGCACTGCGACGCCGCCCATTCAGTCGAAGCAATCCGAAGATTCGCGCGAGGTGTTTCATGGGTCCCTGGCGGGTGGAAAAACATCTTGAATGAGGCGAGGGGGGCGTGATAGGCTGCGAATAATTCAATCAGGCCCGTGAGGTTGGATGGCCGCGTCACTTGAAGAGGGTAAGGAGGAACGCCATGCCGGAGACAAGGGTGGGCCACGTGAAGGAGTACTTCGCCAAAGTTGGGGTGGCTGGGATCGAGATCACCGAGGGTCATTTATCGGTGGGGGACACGATTCACATCAAGGGCCACACGACCGATCTGACCCAGCGCGTGGAGACAATGCAGCTTGAGCATGTGCCGCTCGAGCGAGCCACACCAGGACAGCTCGTCGGGATCAGGGTTCGCGAGCGCGTCCGCCCGCACGATCAGGTCTTCACAGTGACAGAGTAGGGACCAGACCTGGAGCTAATGCGGTTTCTCACTGCAGATCTGAACGGCGCGACTCGTGCGTTTTGCGGCCCACGCTTCCATCTAAAGGATGTGACTGTTTTGTGTGATTCGTTAAGTATGTGAGCACCTACTTTGTTCTTTGTTCGCCTTGAATACCTTGCCCACGTCGTAATCCCGAGGGAGCAGCATGAGAGAACGTCTCAGCGGAGAAGAGCGGCGGCGGCAGATCGTCGAGACGGCCGTCGATCTGTTTTCGCGGAAAGGATTCAGAGGCACCACGACGCGCGAGATTGCAGAGGCCGCCGGAATCAGCGAGGCGATGATCTTCAAGCACTTTGCGACAAAGCGGGAGCTGTATTCCGCGATCATCGAGGTCAAGTCTGAGACCGAGGAACTGCTGGCCACCGCAGCGAAGGCCGCCCGAGGAACACATGACGCGGAAGTGCTCCGTGCCGTAGGTTTAAAAATGCTGGAGCAGACCGAGCGAGACCCGAGCCTCATGCGGCTGCTCCTGTTCAGCGCGCTTGAAGGCCACGAGTTGTCGGAGATCTTCTTCGAATCGCGAGTCAGGCGGTTACACGAATTCCTGAGCAGCTATATTCGGAAAGGGGTCGAGGAGGGCCGGTTCCGGCCAGTCGATTCCCTTATTGTGGCGCGTGGGTTCATCGGGATGGTTGTCCATTACTTGCTGATCCACGAGCTGTTCGGGGTGAAGCGTCCCCCCCGGACTTCGCCGGAAGAGGTGGTGGAGCTTTTCGTGTCGATTGTTCTCAAAGGGATCAAACGTTGAGGGAGGGGGGGAGCGGTTAGTGCCGTTCCAACTATTTGTGCCACAATGGTGAGACCAGGGAAAGCGATAGTTCTCAGCAGCGCACCTGCCGGCGAGCAGCCGGAACACGTTGGAACGGCATTAGCGAGGCCCCAATGGAGCTAACGAGGCGCCGCGAAATCATGGCGATGCTTCGGGAGCGAGAGTTTACCCTCGACGAACTGGCCAGGAACTTCGTGGTGTCCAAGAAAGTCATCATCAACGACCTCGAGCATATCGCCCGTTCGGTCCCCAGACCGACCCGCCTCCAGATCCACCCGCCAACCTGCGAAAGCTGTGGCTTTCGCTTTAAGGATCGAGCGAAGTTCAACGATCCTTCTCGTTGTCCACGGTGTAAGAACGAGCACCTCCGCGCGCAGCGGTTCCAGATCGCCTGACCCTTTCTGTCGCTCAAGTCTCTCGTCATTGCGAGCACATTCACGGAGCCTGCACTGAGGGAAACGAATGTGTTCAGTGTAAACTCCGCGAAGCAATCTTCACAAAAACCCTTTGCCATTGCGGTGCGAGGTCCTATACTTTTATCAAAAGCGTTGCCGCAGAGCTTGCCGTGCCCGAGGAGGGGGCAGCAATCAGTGTCCCTGTGTGGCTGCTGGCCGTTGAGCCTTTTCTTTTCCGCACGCTGAAAGGTGCGGAGCACAGGAGTAACGAAGCACAGTGCCGACTCAGCCATCGAAGGAGCTCGAAACCTTTCCGAATCCTGAACCTGGGCGCGACTACGAGATCCAGATGACTTGCCCCGAGTTCACCTGCCTCTGCCCGAGGACTGGCCAGCCCGACTTTGCGACCCTTACGCTGACCTATGTGCCGGACCGCCTGTGCATTGAGCTGAAGTCGCTCAAGCTCTACCTTTGGTCATTCCGGAATGAAGGCCACTTTCACGAGGCGGTTACAAACCGGATCCTGGACGATCTGGTGAAGGCGTGCCGGCCCCGGTCCATAAAGTTGGTGGCTGACTTCTATGTCCGTGGCGGCATTCACACGGTGATCACCGTCACTCACCAAGCGAACGACCAGGAGACAGCGAAGCACTAGACGCTCGCTCAACTCATCCTTCCTCCTTTTCCCGCCTTGATTTTTTCAAACCATTGGACCTATAATAGGCTGGTCTTGTCGCCGCACTTCTCTGCTAAACGATCTAAGAGGGTCAACCGAGGAGGAACCGATGGAGCGGGCTGAGTTCGAGCAGATGACGGCGCCAAAGCTGAGAGAGCTGGCGCTGGAAAAGTACCCGGAGATTCAAGGGGTCTCCGGGTTGAAGAAGGAGGAGCTGGTCGAAGCGATCATTGCCGAAGAGGTGCGCCTCGGCCTTCGGCCAAAGGAGGAGCAGAAGCGCCAGCCGGTTCAGGCTGTAGAGTGGAAGCAACGGATCAAGGCTCTCAAGGCGGAGAGGGCCAAGGCGCTCGGCACGAAGGATCGGGAGCTGCTGAGGAAAAGCCGCGTCAAGATCAAGCGGATCAAACGCATCCTACGAAAGTTGAAAGAGGCATCCTAGTGTGGTGACTCAGAAATAGCCTCGCAAGAAGCGCGTTCGGACCGATCCTTCGACCCCCCTCAGGATGTCGAAGCGTGTCCTCACCCAGGTCGAAGGACTCAGGTTAGCGTATGCTTCGACAGGCTGAGGGAGAGCGTAATGGCAGAAGAAGTTAAGAGGTACCCCGCAAGCGTCATCCGAGGAGGACACCGATGCCTACCTATGATTTCAAGTGTCGGGACTGTGGTAAGAAGTTTACGCTGACCATGGGGATCAAGGAGCGGGAGAGCAAGAGGCTGAAATGCCCCAAGTGCGGGGCAGGGAAGCCGGAACCCATTTTTTCGACCTTTTTCTGCAAGACGTCGCGCAAAGGCTGACGTGTGACATGATCCTCGTCACTGGCGCCGGCGGGTTTGTTGGCGCCCACCTCTTGAAGCGGCTCTCGAAGGCCGGCCATCCGGTCCGGGCACTGGTCCGGAGCCGCGCGGATTTCGAGCGCCTGCGTTCGGCGGCCAGCTCGGTCTGCCGCGCCACGATAACTGATACCTCATCGCTTAAGGCAGGGATGCAGGGAGTCGAACAGGTGCTCCACCTCGCGGGAACGTTTTGCGAGAATGGTCGGGGGACATTCGAAGCGGTCCACCAAGAGGGAACGCGCCGGCTCCTGGAGGCGGCACGGCAGGCAAACGTCCAACATTTCGTGTATGTCAGCACCCTCGGCGCTGCCCCCGACCGGATCTATCCTTTCGTTCGAAGCAAGTGGCTGGGTGAAGGAGAGGTGCGTAAGAGTGGGTTGCCCTTTACCATCCTTCGCCCCTCGCTCTTGTTTGGGGAGGGGGACTATTTCCTCACGCCGCTGACGAAACTCCTGTGGGTGTGCCCATATGCGTTCATTCCAGGATATGAGCGGCTGCGCTGTCAGCCACTCTGGGTGGGCGATCTGGTCTCCTGCCTGGTAAGGGCAGTGGAGTCCGGGGTGGGAAAGGGCGAGGTGATCTCCCTCGCCGGGATGGAGCAAATCACCTATGAGGGGGTTGTCGATCTCGTCCAGAAAAGACTAGGACTAACCCGGCCGAAGTTCCGCCTTCCCATCTCTCTCGCAGCCTCGCTCACTCTCCTCTTGGAGCGGTTGTTGAGCTCGCCTCCGCTGAGGTCGGGTATCCTGGACATCTGGCGCTTGGGCGCCATCACCGACCGACAATCTGTGCGCAAGGCTTTCGGCTTTGCGCCAATGCCTATCTCCGAAGGGGTTCGCTACCTTCTCTCTTCAGATGGTCCGCCAAGCCGACGCAGGGACCGAAGGGAGCGAGCGGCTGCCCCGGATCGCACCACCGACCGCTAACGTCTCCCCCACAGGCTCTCCTCAGTATCGTCTTGACCGTCCCGCTGGCTGCCGGTATCGTGTGAGCGTGAGTATCATCGCGATTATTCCGGCCCTGAACGAGGAGGAGGCGATCGGGCAGGTCGTGACCGCGGTGCCACGCGATGTCGTTTCGCAGATCATCGTGGTGGACAACGGGAGCACCGACCGGACCGCGGAGGTCGCCAGGGCCGCCGGGGCATTCGTCGTTCCGCAGGCGGAGCCTGGATATGGGGCCGCATGCCATGCCGGCCTGATGGCCTCTGACGCTGCCGACATCCTGGTCTTCCTGGATGGCGATCGGAGCGACGTACCGCAGGAGATACCGCTCCTCATTGGCCCGATCATCCGGGGGACGGCCGACCTGGTAATCGGCTCGCGCCTTGCGGGGCGACGGGAACCGGGGGCGATGCCCCCGCACGCGCTGTTTGGCAACTGGCTCGCCAGCAAGGTCCTCAGGGTCCTCTACCGGGTGCGCATCACTGACCTCGGGTCGTTCCGCGCAATGCGCCGAACGGCTCTCCTCGACCTCGGGATGCAGGAGCGAACGTTTGGCTGGCCGGTAGAGATGATTGCCAAGGCAGCGCGGCGAGGGTATCGAATCGTCGAGGTGCCGGTCAGTTATCGCCGGCGGATCGGTCGGTCGAAGATTGCCGGGACGGTGAAAGGGAGTCTTCTGGCCGCCTACTATATCTTTGCCACCGCCTTTCGCTATACCTGGTGGCGATAGCCGAGTCAAAGATCGGAATCACTGACTCAGTTGCGCACATCCTGAGTGAGAACGAGATCTGGAGCGTCATTCTTTTCTATCTGGAAGAACCTTGCGGGGAAGAGACGAGAGGTGAAGCGTTGAATACGAGACAACGGAGCCAGACGGTGATCACTTGGTTGGTCGTCGCTCTTGTTGTCAGCAGCCTGCTCGCCTCACTATCGCTCGCCTCTCTCGCGGCCAGTCGGGAAACAGGTTCCCTGGACAATCTCCTGGAGGCAATCGGGCTTAACAAGTTCGAAGTCGATGTGACGGCTCCTGACTTCACGCTCTCGGACCTCTCTGGGAAGTCGGTTCGCCTCTCTGATCTGCGAGGAAAGGTTGTCTTCCTGACTTTCTGGACGACTTGGTGACCTTACTGTCTGAGGGAGTTTCCCTCACTCGAGCGCCTCTACCAGCAGTTCAAGAAGAAGGACTTCGTCGTCCTGGCGGTGAGCATCTCCGAGCCACCCGACCGGGTCAAGAAATATCTGGTTGAGCACAAGCTGACCTTTCCTGCGCTGCTTGACAGCGATTCACGTGGCGCCACCCTCTATGGGATTCGAGGCACACCTACCCGCTTCCTGATCAGTCGCGAGGGAAAGCTCATTGCCGGAAGCATCGGGCCAAGGGATTGGGCTAGCGATGAGGCGCGGAGGCTTATCGAGACCCTTTTGGGGGCCGACAAGAAGCCACGCCAAGGGTGAAAGAGGACTGCAAGGCAACGGAGGAGTGGGGCGGGTCGATTGACTCGCCTTTCTGTTATCGGGCGCAGATGGGCCGAGCAACGAAACACGGCTTCCTCATTGTTCGCGTCGCGATCTGGGGCATGTGCCTTCTGGGGTTGGTCGGTGGTGTGCCAGCGAGTGACCGGCCTCCCCCCGCCGATGATCAGGGACAGATCACCTTCTTGAACCGCCACTGGCGGATCCCCATCCCGCCTCAAGGCAAGCCGCCCGCCCGCTTTTCGCCGCTGGAAGCCTCTCTTGACCCGGAGAGCTGCGCGATTTGCCATCGACTTCAGTACAATGATTGGATGAGCAGCCTGCACAGCAAAAGCATGGGGCCTGGGATCATCGGCCAAACGACGGAGTTGATTCACGACGATCCCGGTAAGGCACTCCTCTGTTACCGCTGCCACGCGCCGCTCAGCGAGCAACAGGAAAAGATCGAGGCGAAAAGCGGTTCACGCTCTCGCTTCAAGAAGAACCCAACGTTCCTGGCGTCGTTGCAACGCAAAGGCATGACCTGTGTCGCGTGTCATGTTCGCGGGCACCAGGTGTTCGGGCCACCCAAGCGAGATGGCTCGCTCGAGAACTCAGGTCCGGCCTCTCAGCTCCTCCATGGTGGTGCGGTTCGCACCCCCGCGTTCGAGCGGGCCGAGTTCTGCGAGGGCTGTCACCAGTTCGAGCCCGATGGCTACGCTCTGAACGGCAAGCTGCTGGAGAACACATACAATGAGTGGCAGGACGGGCCGTTCGGGCGAGAGGGGAAGGCGTGCCAGAGTTGTCACATGCCGGATCGTCGGCATCTATGGCGGGGGATCCACGATCCGGAGATGGTCAAGCAGGGGGTGACCGTTCGCCTGACGCTGGACAAAGGGCGTTATCTGGTCGGGGAGGACGTTCAAGCAACGATCACCCTGACCAACAGCGGCGTCGGACATTACTTTCCGACCTATGTGACACCAAAAATCCTCGTCAGGGTGGAGTTGGTTGATGGAGGAGGGGGGCGTGTGGCGGATAGCTTACAGGAGGAGCGAATCGGTCGAGAGGTAACCCCGGACCTCGCTCAAGAGCTGTTCGACACGAGAATTCCGCCCGGCAAGAGCTATGCTGTTCGCTACGTGAGGACGATCGACCGGGTGGGGCTCAAACTGCGAGCTTCCGTTGCTGTGGCTCCGGATGATTTTTACATCACATTTTTCGAGGCGATGCTCCCGAGGGCAAGAACACAACAAGCCAGGGGCTGGCTCCAGCAGGCCCTTGAGGACGCGAGGGGATCGTCCTTCATCCTGTTCAAAGAGGAAGTGGATGTGTCCTAAATGAACTCCACCACCTGGGTCGCGCCTCACTTGATCGTTGCTTAGGACCTTTCCTGGCGGGAGCAGCGGCGCTACTGTACCGCCTCTTGTGCGGGCAGGATGATCGCCTGAGAAGCTGTCTTCTTGTTGTTTGAGGGAAAGGGACTTATCCAGAGACCCTCATCTGGCGGGGCTTCAACTGATCATGCGGCCAGATTTGCCTTGACTTCACTCGCTTTTTGGCTAGAGTGGGCGACAACGTTAACCTGTTGAATAATCGCTGACGCGCACCGAGGTCCGCATGTTCACATCGCCTGGGCCGATCGCGCTGCAGATCGGTCCACTCTCCATCCGCTGGTACGGCCTCCTCATCGCCACCGCTGTCCTCTTGGGGACCTCACTGGCTCACCGCGAAGCGATCCGCCGTGGGGAAGATCCCGATCAGCTCCTCAACGTCATCGTGCTGGGCGTGATGTCGGCCCTGGTGGGAGCCCGTCTCTACTACGTCCTGTTCAATTGGGGGTACTATGGTCCAAGGCTGTCCAAGATCTTCGCAGTCTGGGAGGGTGGCCTGGCCATTCACGGTGGTCTGTTGGGCGGGGCGCTGGCCACCGCCATCTACACCGTTCGGAAGAAACTCCCCATGTTGACCTATCTGGATATCATGGCCCCCCCTCTCGTGCTGGGACAGGCGATCGGTCGGTGGGGAAACTTCTTCAACCAGGAGGCCTTCGGGACCCCGACCAACCTGCCGTGGAAGCTCTACATCGAGCCCTACCACCGGCCACCTCATTTAGCGGCCTTCGAGTTTTTCCATCCCACCTTCCTCTACGAATCGCTGTGGAACCTTGGGGTGTTCCTCGTTCTCTATTTCCTCTTGCGTCGCCGGTTGCAGCAAAGCCCTGGAGCCCTTTCGCTCTGTTACCTGGGGCTCTATTCGCTCGGTCGGTTCTTCGTCGAGGGGCTGCGGATCGACAGCCTGATGCTGGGACCGCTGCGGGCCGCCCAGGTGGTCAGTCTTGCTCTTATCGCAGCATCGCTCTTCGGGCTCGCCTGGTTGTTGTTGCTCCGAAGGCGACGCGATCATCAGTAGGTCCACACCGATGGAGCGGATTGGTGTCGTCGGGGCGGGCGCATGGGGAACCACCCTTGCAAAGCTCCTGGCCGAGAAGGGACACTCGATCATGCTCTGGGTGTGGGAACCTGAGCTCGCCCACACCATGGCGAGGGAGCATGAGAACGCGATCTATCTACCTGGGGTTGAGCTTCCCGACACTCTTGAGGTGACGACCTCCCTTGCGCAGGTCGCACGTGGCCGCTCGGCTCTCCTGCTGGTCACGCCCTCTCATATCCTTCGCTCCGTTTTCTCGAACCTGGTACCATCCATTGACCGATCCATCACCCTCATCAGCGCCACGAAGGGGCTTGAGCAAGACAGTTGCTTGACGATGTCGCAGGTGATGCGACAGGTGGCCCCTCAGATGGAGGCGCTGGCCGTTCTCTCAGGCCCGAGCTTCGCCAAAGAAGTCTGCCGGGGCCTGCCCGCCGCGGTGGTCGCGGCGTCGGACGAGGAGGCCACGGCAAAACGGGTTCAGGGGCTGTTGAACACGCCCGCCTTTCGGGTGTACGCGGGGCGCGATCCCTTGGGTGTGGAGTTGGGCGGGGCCATCAAGAACGTCATTGCGATCGCCGCGGGAGTCGTGGACGGTCTTGGGCTCGGGCACAACGCGCTTGCTGCATTGGTGACCAGAGGGTTGCGAGAAATCGCCCGACTCGGGGTGGCGATGGGGGCGCGTGCCGAGACATTCGCCGGGCTGGCGGGGCTTGGTGACCTGGTGCTGACCTGCACCGGGGATCTCTCGAGGAACCGGCAACTTGGGCTGGCACTGGGCAAGGGGGCCTTACTCCCCGACCTTCTCGGGCGGAGCCCGACCGTCAAGGAAGGTGTCAACACCGCGAGGGCCGCAGTCACTCTTTCGCAGCGATTGTCCGTGGAGATGCCGATCTGCAGGGAGATCTACGCGATCCTCTTTGAGGGCAAATCGCCGCGCGAGGCCGTGGCGGATCTCATGACCCGGGCCCTCAAGTCGGAGGAGGAGTAGAGGGCCGGTGCCTCACATCCAGGCCGGGCGAAGTCGGATCCACTTCGTGGAACTGGGTCCAGCTCTCAAGGGGCGACTATCGCCGATTGTCTTCGTTCATGGGGCGGGCGGAAACCATCAGATGTGGTTTCATCAGCTCAGGGCGCTGGGAGGGCGTCGGAAGGTCATCGCGTTGGACCTTCCGGGGCATGGAGATTCGAATGGGAGTGGGGCGGATCGGATCGAGGGCTACCGCGACCTCCTGAAGGAATTTCTGGCAGAGGGTGACCTCCATCGGACCGTCCTGGTTGGCCACTCGATGGGCGGGGCGATCGTCCAGAGTTTCGCGCTGGCCTATCCTGATCAGCTCGCGGCCATTGTCCTGGTGGGGACGGGGGCGAGGCTACGCGTGCATCCGAAGATCTTCGCTTCGCTGCCAGACGACCCCGCAGGCGCGGTGGGAATCATCACAAGATCGGCCCGAGCGCCGGATGCCTCGCCGGAGGAAATCGAGCAGGACGCGGAAGCGATGCTGCGGACGCCGGTGGAGGTGATCGAGCGAGATCTTCGCGCATGCGACGCCTTCGATCTAATGGAGCAGGTGAAGGCGATCGCCACATCAACACTCGTGATGTGCGGAACCGCGGATCTGATGACGCCGCCCAAATACGCTGAGTATCTCCATCAGCAAATCAAAGGGTCGGGCCTTTCGCTCATTCCCGGTGCCGGGCACATGGTCATGCTGGAAAAGCCAGACGAAGTGACTGCAGCCATCGAAGCGTTCCTCGACCATCTCGGCTGTTAGGTGTTGTCTCGCAAGTGGGTGAAGGGGTTGTTTTGGGGAGAGAGCACCGCAGATCCCCTCTCCCTTGAGGGAGAGGGCGCGGGTGAAGGTGATCAAGTGGCCTGCTCATCACGGCTGTCGCGGTTATTCAGGGAACCTGGATGACTGGGATGCTACGGAGATTCACGGGAGGGATGAACCATGGCGCTAGCGATTGTGTTGATCTCAGCGGAACCGGGGGAGGATCGGAAGGTGGCAAATGAGCTGAAGAAACTGAAGGGCGTGGAAAAAGCCTTCCTGGTCAGCGGCATGTACGACGTGGTGGCCAGGGTCCAGGGGGCGAGCGCAGAGGAGATCTTGGCCCTCGTCTATGACAAGATTCGGCCGATCCCTGGAGTGAAAAGTAGTCAGACCATGTTTGCCCTGGAGGTGTGACGAGAATGTGGTTCGTCGATTCCTCATGGCCTGTCCAGCTTTGAAACCGCTGATCGGAGAGCGGTATCGGGCCGGATGTACGTCATAGTGTGATGCGTCAGGAGCTTCTTCTCGTCGGTGACACACTCAGCGGTCCCGTAGATGAGCCGTGTCCCCAGCTTCAGGATCTTGGCCGTACAATAGAAGTCCTCTTGCCTGGCCGCATTCAGAAAGGCCGTGGTCATCTTGGCGGTCACCGACATATCTGCAGCGCCGAGCTTGGTCACGATGGCCAACCACATGGCCACGTCCGCGGCGGCCATGAAGACCGGTCCGCTCACGAGGCCTCCCGGCCGCTCGAACGCTGTCTGGAACGGCACGTGGAGCGTGCACTCCCCATCCGCAACGGAGTGCACTTTGAAACCATAACCCTGGTAAAGGGCGCCTCCGAGAGAAGCCGTCGAAGCCTGGTTTTTGTCACGGCGAGGGCCATGCGCAACCTCCTTGGGTTCTTTATCGCGATCTCGAACTCAGATTCTCGGCCAATACATGATGACAGAAACGCCCAGGAGAGCAATCACACCGCCCAAGAGGTCAAACTTGTCTGGAGCAATCTTATCGACTTGCCAACCCCAGAGGAGAGAAAGAACGATGAACACGCCTCCATAGGCCGCATACACCCTTCCAAAGTTGGCAGGCTGTAGTGTGGGGATGATGCCATACAGGATCAGCACCGCCGCGCCGCACAGCGCAAACCAGATCCTCTTCCCTTCGCGCAGCCAGAGCCACACCAGATACCCTCCCCCTATTTCGCACAATCCGGCAAGGACAAAGTACAGCAGAGACTTGGCGATGTTCACAGCTCTCATCCCTCACCCATCCTTCCATTCAAGGCCTTCAGGAACGTGTGCCGCGCGTTCGATAGTGGGATGCGAGTAGCAAGTGAGTGGAGCACACCGTCCGGCTCGGGGTTGACTCACACTGGCAGGATCTCAATTGTCACAACGTCTTCTGTTGTGCATCTGGTCGGCCGAACAGGCTCGCCAGCTCTTCGGCCCCTTTGTCGTCCACGATGGCCAGCACCTCGTCCCCGACTTCAAATTGTGTGACACCGCGTGGCATGAGGATCTGCCCATGGCGGATGATGGTGGCGATCACCGAATTCGGTGGGAGCGGCAGATCTTTGATGGCCATCCCCACGGCGCGGGCGCCTTTGGGGATCTTCTCCTCCACTAAGGAGTAGCGGCCCCTGCGCAGTTTGAGCAGCGTCATCATATCGCCTAGCGACATCTCTTCTTCGATCAGGCTGGCAAGGATCTGCGCCTGGTCGAGGGCGACGTCCACATGGAACTTCTGATCGAAGAGCCAGGCGGTGCGAGGGTTGTTGATCCAGGCGATGATCCGAGGCACGTTATAGCGCGTGCGGGCAAAGAAGCAGAGCGCCAGATTGTCTGCATCGCTGCCGGTGCAGGCAGCCAACACCTTGGCCCGTTGAATGCCAGCCTGCTCAAGCACCCGTGGATCGATGGCGTTGCCTTCGTAGATCACCTCGGTGGGTAACTCATGGTGAAGGCGTGTGAGGACCTCGCGGCGGTGTTCTATCAGATGGACTTCGTGCTGCTGAGCCACCAGGAGGGTCGCCAAGTGCGCCGCAGTACGACCGCCGCCAGCAATCAAGACAAACATGTCACCGCTCCTGCAGCGTCTTCAGCCGATGGCGCAACGTTTCGATGCCCGCCAGAGTGGCGCTCAGATGCAGGACATCGCCCGCCTCCAGGCGAGCCTCTTGGGATGGGAGCATGGCCCGCCCTGCACGAGTAAGCGCCACGGCTAGACACTGGCCCGATGGGAGGAGATCCTGCAGGCGTCGGCCGCTCCAGGCCTCAGGCACTACAAGTTCGTAGATTTCTACTTCGCCGTTGCCGGCCGAGAACACGCTACGGGCATCAGCGTGGTAGAGCAGTTCCTCGACGCGCTGTGCGCCCCAACTGGTTGAGCTGACTACCTGTAGGCCAAAGGCCTCGAGCAAGGGCCGCCAGTGCGGGTGGTAGTTCCGCACGACGACCTGTGGCACATGGTAGACTGTCCGCGCCACGTGGGCGACCACACCGTTCAGCGAGTCGGAATTGGTCACGGCGGCCAGGCCCTCGGCTTGCTCGATGCCGGCTCGGCGCAACACATCCTCGGCGAGCACTTCACCTTCCACCGTGCGTCCGCGAAAGTCCGGGGGCAGGTTATCGAAGGCGGAGGCTACCTGGTCAATCACCGCCACCTGATGCCCCTTCTGAAAGAGCCGGTAGGCCAGCTCCGCTCCCACCCGGCCACACCCCACGACAACAATGTTCATGGCGAATCTTGTCCCTCCGATGTCGCTGACCGATTGTCTAATTGATATGGCACGTTCGTGATCACGATGCCGGGCTTAAACATCAACACCATCCGCAGCATCATGGCTGCCTGACTGTGTGCCAGGTTATGCCACCAGTGGCGTGGGACAAACTGCGGCACCACGATAGTAATGGTTTCGTTCGGCTGGCGCTGAGCAGCGATTTCTTCGATGTAGGCGACGAGGGGCTCCAGGAAGAGCCGGTATGGGGAGTCGAGAACGACAAGGCGGATCCCGTCTCCCCACGATTCCCACTTGCGATTCAACCGCTCGGCTTCATCAGAATCAGTGGAGACGTGGACTGCTGTAATGTCATCGGAAAGGCATCTGGCGTAGCGGAGCGCCGCCAGCGTGCCTCGATGGACCCCGCTGACCGGCAGGATCACGCGGTGGCGCGAGACACGAGGTGGCGAGCCGTACTGCTCCAACGAAAGGCGCGCCGCCAGGTCGCGGTAATGGTAATGGATGGAGAAGAACACAGCCACGAGGATCGGCACAAGGAAGATGACGATCCACGCCCCATGGCGAAACTTTGTGGTGGCAAAGATCAGCATCACCACCGCCGTGCAAAGAGCGCCACACCCGTTGATCACCATCTTCAGCGCCCAGCGGGGTTCGTAGCGGAGTGTTGATCCACGCTCGCGGATCTCCTTTCCAGGTGCGAGGTGCCCAACCTTCCACCACCGGCGGGCCATGCCGGCCTGCGACAGCGTGAAGGAGAGAAAGACCCCGATGGCATAGAGCGGGATAAGGGCAGTGACGCTGGCGCCGAACAGCACGATCAAAAGCGACGCGATGAGCGCGAGGGTCACGATGCCCCGCGAATAGACCAGCCGGCTTCCCCGGTAGGTGAGCTGTCTGGGCAAGAAGCCATCCGCGGCAAGAAGGGCGCTCAACCTTGGATAGTCGGCAAAGGACGTATTGGCGGCCATGATCAGGATGAGTGTCGTGCCTGCGATGGTGACGAGATACAGGAGCCCTCGCCCTCCATAGGCAGTGCGGGCCAGTTGTGAGATCACCGTCTCCGCTTCCGAGGGAATGGCGCCGACCTTGACGGCGAGAAAGGTAATGCTCAAGAAAAGGGTGCCCAAAATCGCTGACATCCAGATCAGCGTGATCCCGGCGTTACGGCTCCGGGGCTCCTTGAAGGCCGTGATCCCATTGGAGATGGCCTCAACCCCGGTGAGGGCCGTTGTGCCGTTAGAAAAGGCGTGGAGAATCAGAAATAGCGTGACAGACTGCATGAATGGTTCCCTTGGCAGATGAGGAGGGTTTATTATTATGCCGAGATTTTTAGTCAGGTACTGCGTGAGACCGCTGCCCACCGTTAGGAACATCATTGCCAGGAAGAAATAGGTGGGGATCGCGAAAATCGCGCCCGATTCTTTCACGCCCCGCAGGTTGATCACCATGATGAACAGCACCAACCCGACGGATAACGGCACTCGATATGGGAAAAGGGAAGGATACGCCGAGGTGATTTGGGCCACCCCCGAAGCGACCGACACGGAAACCGTCAGGATGTAGTCGGTGAGGAGCGCCGCGCCTGCTGTCTGGGCGGGGAGTTCTCCCAGATTGTCTCGAGCCACAGTATAGGCTCCACCGCCGCCAGGGTAGGCGTGGATGGTCTGCTCATAGGAAAGCGTGAGAATCGTGAGCAGCGCCACAATGGCCAGGGAAATAGGAAGACCGTAGACGAAGGCTGCCACTCCACCAGCGGCGAGGACGAAAAGGATTTCGTCGGTGGCATAGGCTGTAGAGGATAGCGCGTCGGAGGCAAAGACAGCCAGACCGATGGTCTTGCCGATGGTCTGATGTGGAGCATCGGCCGTCCGTAGGGGACGGCCAATGAGCCAGGTGCGCCACGAGCGAGACGGCTCGTATTCTGCAGTGCGGCGCAGCACTGTAGTCCCGCCCTCCCTTTGGAAAATGGGCATCCTAGATCCCTTCACTTCGAGATTACGTCACAGTTGCAGACCAGTGCCATTCCAACTTGTTGCGGCGAATGGCAGAAAGGTATGCAGCACATACGTCTCTTTCACTCAAGCTTCGCTGTTTCGGCATAAATAGTTGGAACGGCGCCAGCCTGCCCGGGTGCCTGAATCCGGTGGGCCTCATCCTGTGTTGATGCTATCTTCTGGTTGCTGCCGTCGTCAAGTAAAGGCTGCTCCGGCGGCTACGCCTTCAACACCTCCGGGTTTAGCAGGTTAGGCGGTCGCCGACCTGCCAGCCCAGCCACACAGTTTTCAGCCGCCTTGTTGGCCATCTTGAGCCGCGTCTCCATCGTGGCACTGCCGATGTGAGGGGCCAGCACAACATTCTTGAGCCTGGTGAGCCCTGGGGCGGGCCTGGGCTCATGCTCATACACGTCCAGTCCGGCGCCGGCGATCCATCCGTCCCTCAGCGCTCTGACAAGTGCCTTCTCATCGACGACGGGGCCTCGCGATGCGTTGATAAGAACGGCGGTTGGCTTCATGAGTTTCAGTTCGGCCGCCGAGATGTAGTGAGTTGTATCGGGAGAGAGTGGGACGTGGAGGGTTACGAAGTCCGATTCGCGGAGAAGCGTCTGCTTATCGACAAAGGTGGCGCCGAGGTCGCGCTCCACCTCCTGCGGTGCCCGCGTCCAGCCAGTATAGAGGATGCGCATCTCGAACCCTTTCGCCCGCTTCGCGACTCGCGCTCCGATCCGGCCGAGGCCACAAATCCCGAGGATCTTATGGTGGATGTCATGCCCAAGGAACTGCAGGAGGCCCCACCCCTTCCACTTTCCTGACCGGAAGTATCTATCAGCCTCGATAAGGCCCCTGCCGGCGGCCAGGATGAGGCACCAGGTCAAATCGGCGGTGGTGTCGTCGAGGACGCCGGGCGTGTTGGTCATCATCACGCCGCGCCTGGTTGCGGCCTTCACGTCGAAGTTGTTGAAGCCGACGGCGACGTTGCAGACGATCTTCAGATCCGGGCACCTGGCCAGGACGGATTCGGAGATGACGTCAGTGAGTGCGGTGATCACGCCCTGCTTCCTCTGGAGTTTCTTGATAAGCTGCTGCGGGGTCAAGGGGGTATCGCGCTGGTTGGTCTCAACGTCACAATGCTTGGCGACGTGGGCGATCGACTCTTTGAAAATCTTTCGGGTGATCAGGACCTTCGGTCTCAGGGGGCGGCTCCTTTGATGGCGTGCAGGACAAGGACATCTGCTCGACAAAACCGGCCCAATCTAGCCGCTCCTGCCAGAGCCTGTCAAGCATTATTCCGGGCGTTTGCAAAGCTTCAGTCCGCTGATCCGTAGGCGAGCTTTCCCTTGACACTGTGCGGCAGGGATGGTACAAGGCCCGCAGATCACGATCCGGGAGAGACAACGAACCTGACGCGCACGAGATGGGGGGGAAGCGATGAGCCTTCGCGAGGGACTGACGTTTGAGATAGAACGGCGGGTGACCGAGGCCGAGTTGGCCGACCGTCATGGCAACCCGATGGCCCATGTCCTTACCACGCCGATTGTCGTCGAGTGGATGGAAGAGGTGGCGACAGCCGGTGCGCAGCAATACCTGCCAGAGGGGCAGGGAACAGTCGGCAGTGTCGTGAACATGAAGCACCTGGCCGCCACCCCGATCGGGCTTAAGGTGAAGGTGGTCGCCCACCTGAAGCAGATCGAAGGGAGGCGACTGGTGTTCTGGATCGAAGCGTTCGACGAAGTCGAGAAAATCGCGGAGTGCCACCACGAACGCTTCATCGTTGACCTGGCGCGCTTTCACGATAAGGTTGGGAAGAAGCTGGGAGGCCCGGCTGCCCGCTAATTCTTCCGTTGAGTTCCCGCCGAAGAGTTCCCTTGACAGTCCCCGCCAAGGGACAAATAATACGTTCACAGGCAGGGCATCACAGCATGTTGGTCTTTTGATCACCGGGTTATCGTGTGCGAGGAGGCAGAGCGTGGGCCTGCAGTCAGGAATGACATTCGAGGTGCAGCATGTGGTGAGTGACGAGATGACCGCGCACCGAATGGGGAACGAGGGCTTCCACGTGCTGGCCACGCCGATTATCTTCGCCTGGTTCGAGGAAGCCGCCAGGAGGCTGGCCGCCGCCCATCTCGGACCGGGGCAGGGGACGGTCGGAACCATGGTGACCTTGAAGCATCTTGCGGCCGCCCCGGTCGGGATGAGGGTGCGAGTCACGGCGACCCTCAGGGAGGTGAACGGTCGTCGGCTGCTGTTCGACCTCGAGGCTCACGACGAGAAAGAGAAGATCGCCGAGGGACAAAACGAGCGATTCGTGGTCAATGTGGGAAAATTTCTCGAGAAGGTCGCGCAGAAGCAAGAGTCGTAGAGAAGTCATGACATGAAGTCCTCGTGTCACGCGAACTCCAGCGCGAAGAATGGACAGGGGCGTCAGCAGAGAAGAGTGGCTTCAGCGTGGGCAGTCCCTCTGTTTTGACTATCGATGGGTCATACGGTGAGGGAGGCGGCCAGATCCTCAGGACAGCCCTGGCATTAAGCGCCATCCTCGGCAGGCCAGTCGAGCTTGTGAATATCCGAGCCGGCCGAAAGAAACCAGGGCTTCAGCCGCAGCACCTGGCCAGCGTGAGGGCCATTGCGGAGATCGTTGGTGCCGAGGTTCACGGGGCGGAGCTCGGCTCTTCCCTCCTGCATTTCATCCCTGGGCCGATCACTGGAGGATCGCGTCGGTGTGATGTCGGGACGGCGGGGGCAGTGTCCTTAGTGTTTCAGACGATCCTGGTCCCCCTCGCCTTCGCACAGACGCCATCCCTGCTCACGATCACAGGCGGCACGCACGTTCCATGGAGTCCACCGGCCCCTTATGTATCCGAGGTATTCCTTCCGATGGTAGCGGGGATGGGACTGATCGCCTCCTGGCAGGTGCAACGCGCCGGCTTCTACCCGAGGGGCGGAGGCGAGGTGCGGGCTGCCGTGCAGCCGCTCACGAGGCTCAATTCACTCGACCTGTCGGATCGCGGCAAACTGCTGGCAATCCGTGGTCTTTCGGCCGTGGCCAGATTGCCCAGACGGATAGCCGAACGGCAGGAGGCCCAGATTCGACGCCGCCTTGCAGACGCCGGGTACGAGGTTGAGGTTGAGATCGTGGAGCTCAATGCCGCATGCCCGGGCGACAGCCTGTTTCTCTGGGCGGAGTTTGAGCGGTCTCGGGCCGGCTTCGGCGCCCTTGGGGAACGAGGCAAGCCCGCAGAGCGCGTGGCCGACGAGGCGGCGGATGCATTGCTCCACTTTCTCGCCGGAGACGCCGCCGCCGACTCGCACTTGGCCGATCAGCTTGCGATCCTGATGGCGCTGGCTCCCGGTCGCTCGGTCGTCACCACGGCGCGGGTGAGTCAACATCTGCTCACGAATCTCTGGACGATCCAGCAGTTCCTTCCAGTGGTGATTTCGCCTAAAGGCCGGATAGGCGAGCCTGGCCGGGTCACTATCGACGGTTCTGGGATCCTTGGGCCGCCATCGGCGGTGGCAACGGGAGCCCGTGCCTGAGGCGGAGCATGGTAAGGAGAGCGAAGACGACCGATGTCCCCGTTATTCAACGCCTGGTGAATTTCTACGCCCAGAAGGGCGATCTTTTGCCACGGACGCTTCAGGAGTTATACGAGCGGGTCAGGGATTTTTACGTCTTCGAGCAGGAGGGGCAGATCGCGGGTGTCTGCTCACTCTTCATCTACTGGGCAGACCTGGCGGAGATCCGATCGCTTGCGGTGGAGCCGGAGTTCGAGGGGAAGGGGATCGGCCGGGCGGTAACCGAGGCGTGTATCGCCGAGGCCAGGGACCTCCTGATCAAGCGCGTCTTCGCGCTGACCTACAAGACGGCCTTCTTCGAGCGCCTGGGCTTCCGCGTCGTCAACAAGATCGAGCTGCCGGAGAAGATCTGGAAGGACTGCCTGAAGTGCAGCAAGTTCTATCACTGCGACGAGGTGGCCGTTCTCCTCGAACTCTGAGGGAGCGTTGATGACTCGGCGGACCGGGATCTTTTATCATCCGAGTTACTCCCAGAGAAGCTATCTCACGGTAGGGAGGCGGCTGGCCGCTTTTCCAGGCGCCCTGAAAGAGCTACTTGCCCTCCCTCACGTCCTTGTGTTCGAGCCCGAGCCCGTTCTCGATGAGCTGATCCTGAAAGTTCACACGCCCGATCTTATCCGGGCGGTGGCCCAAGACCCGCTCTGATCCACCGCGCGCCACTCGGTCGGAGGGGTGGTCGCGGCAGCCGAGCGGATCTGGCTTGGCGAACTTCTCAATGCCTTCGCCTTCATCGGCGCAGGAGGTCACCACGCCGGACGCGACTTCTTCGGCGGGTATTGCTGTTTCAACGATGTCGCGATCGCCATCGAGCGGCTCAGGGAGGTTCATGGGTTGCGCCGTGTGGCCATCCTGGACACGGATGCGCACCACGGCGACGGGACCCGGGACATTTACCGCGACGACCCGACGGTCTTGCATATCTGTCTCTGCGGGAGCGATTATGTGTCGGCGGATGGGACAAAAGTGGACGTAGCGGTCTATCGCCGCTGCTTCGAAGCCGGGGCTCGGAGTGATGAGGTCTATCTCGAGGCGGCGGAGGCAGCCTGTGCCAAACGGGTCCCAGACTTTCGTCCGGACCTCCTCGTGTGGTATTTCGGGTTCGACGGACATCGGGGTGATTACGGCGACCTCGGATTGACCGCCACGTGCTATAACGGAATCGTCCGCTTGGTTCTTGACCTGGCGGGTCAGGTCTGCGGCGGTCGCCTTCTGGTCGTTCTTGGAGGCGGGTCGAGGGCAGACTTGGCCTCGTCGCTGATACCCCCGATTATCGCCTGTCTGGCCGATGCGGCGGGATGAAGAGATGGAACGATCCAAGGTCTTTGAGGCATTTCAGTGGGTGGGCCGGGATCTCTATCACCTGGGTCTGATTACGTCGCATGCCGGCAACATCAGTCTCCGTTCGGGGGAGCGGATCTGGATCACCAGGACGGGCTCGATGCTGGGCCACCTGGAGCCGTATGACCTTGTTGAAACGGCGCTGTCGCTCAAGGAATCGGCGCATCCGAAGGCCTCGATGGAGCTACCGGTTCACCTGGGGATCTACCACGCCACTGCAGCGAAGGCGATCATCCATGCGCACCCGCCGTCGGCGGTTGCCCTGTCACTGCTTGATGAGACGATCGTCCCGGCTGACTCGGAGGGAGGCCATATCCTTGGGAAGGTTCCGGTGATTGCGGCAGTCAACGTCGTGGCCTCTCAGGAAGTCGCCGACCGGGCCTCGTCGCTGCTGCAGGCGCATCGCGCTGTCATGGTGAGGGGACATGGAAGCTTCGTCGTCGGTGAAAGCCTCGAAGACGCGTTGAGGATTACCACGACCCTGGAGGCGTCGGCGAAGATCCTGCTGCTGGCCAAGGGGGCAGGGTGGAGAGCGTCGTCCTGAGCGAAGACACGCCGCTCTAAACCGGTCGTCAGAACCGCTGGCAACCACGATGTGCCCGGACAGGTCGCGCTGCCCTGCACGCCGTTTCACCGTTGAAATCACCGGCGAAACAGCGTATGGTGTTTTGGCTGGCGGCTGGAAGAACTTGCCTGGCGAAGGGCTTCTGGGGGGAGTCGATGGCGAGCAAGCACATCACCAAATACGATCAAAAAAAGCAGCGCAAGCAGGAAGTGAAGGAACAGCGGGCGCTCGAGAAGAAGCGGGAGCGGCAGCGGATGCTGGCGATGCGGGTCGGTCTCTATGCCGCCATCTCAGCGGCCCTGCTGGTATCTGCCTATTGGGCCTATGGGAAGCTCACAGAGAAAGTCACGTGGACCACCGTCTCGATCCTCCCGAGTCCCCATGTTCCCCTCGGCACCCCTCATCCGCCCTACAACAGCGATCCACCCACGTCCGGGCCCCATACGGACGAGTTGGCTCCGTGGGGGGTCCACACAGAGCCGATTCCCAAGGAGACCCAGCTACACAATCTCGAAGACGGTGGAGTGGTCATCAACTATTCCTGTCGGGATTGCCCGGAGCTTGTCGAGCGACTCAAGCCGATCGCCGGACGATACGCTCGGGTGGTCCTCGCGCCCTATAACGGGCTGGATCGAAAGATCGCGCTGACGGCATGGGGCAAGATCGATAAATTCGACGAGGTCGACGAGGCGCGCATCGTCAGGTTCATCAAGGCCCACATCGGCATCGACCATCACCGCGAGGGCGGCTCATAGCTCCTTTCCCCTCAACATCCGCAGGGGGGAAGGGGAAAGGATGAGGTCGCCTGTGTACGCGTGTTGAAAGTCTGCCTTCGCCCTTCAGGGCTGCTCGTCCTCCTTCACCTCGCCGTCATATTCGATGGTGATGCCCCGCTTGACTGATTGAGAGGCGGGGCAGCCTTTCTCGTGGACCTCGATGGCGCGCAGTGCCTCCTCGCGCTTTCCTTTGGGGACCTTGACCATGTAGTGGACCGTGATCTTCGTGATCAGAGGCGTGCCGTCCACGTTCTCGATGACCCCCTCGACTTCCGAAGACAAGCGATCTGGGTGGGTCGGGATCTTCCGCGCCGCTAGCGCCACGGCTAGCGTCCCGGTCATTCACCCGGCCACCGCGGCGATAAGGTGGTCGAGGGTCGTGGGCAGCTCCTCCTCCGGCTCCACACCGTAGAACTTCTTGATCCCTCCGTGGACGCCGTATCGCACCGGCTCGGGAAATGCCTCGATATAGGCCCGGCGGACAGGGCCCTTATCCTTGACGATCTTCACCTTGGAGACATGGATCAACTCAGCCATGGGCAATCCTCCTTCAGGATTGAGGGTAGGTGGGTGCGCCTCCCGTGGACGTCCTTGTCATTGCCAGGAGGTCAGTGCTGATCGTAGCCAGAGGCCGCTAGCCAGGAAGAGCTTTCGGGACTTGCCGAGAGCGATCTCCCCCTTGAAGACATCGTAGCGCTCCCGCTCGATCTTGATCAGGAGACGGTAGTAGATGGCCCGCATGATCTCTGCGGCCAGGAGCGGCCGTGTATCCTCGGCCGGCAACGCGGCCGATGCCGCTCGAAAAAAATCCCGAGTACGCCCACACTGAAACCGCATCAGCTCCACGAACGCGTCGTTGTACCTCCCGGCCAGCAGCTCGTCCTCGGTATACCCAAACCGCTTGAGCTCATCCTGCGGGAGGTAGATCCGCCCCCGACGTGCGTCGAGTGCCAGGTCCCGAAGGATATTGGTGAGCTGAAAGGCGATCCCCAGTCGCTCGGCGTACGTCTTCGTCCCCGGGTTCCTATAACCGAAGATCTCGATGCAGATGAGGCCCACAACCGACGCGACCCGGTAACAGTACGAGTATAACTCCTCAAAGGTCGCATACCTGGTGCGGGTGAGATCCATCTCCATGCCGTTCAGCAGCTCCTGGAAGTAGGCCTTTGGGATGGTAAACCGGCGCGCCGCCTGGCCGACCGCGGCGATGACAGGGTGACCGGCGCCGCCGTGAAAGTCGGTATCGAGTTCCTGACGCCATCGCGTCAGTGCGACAGCGGGATCACCTCCGGCTTTCACCTCGTCCACGAGGTCGTCGCTCAGTCGGCAAAACGCATACACGGCGTAGATCGCCTCGCGTTTGGGTTTGGGGAGGAAGAGAAATGCATAGTAAAAGTTGGAGCCACTCGCTTTGGTCACCCTGCGGCTCACCGTTCGAAGCTCATCCGGTTGATTCATGGTCGGTATTATAGAGAGATCACTCCCCAGAGGCAAATTGTAGGCGCGGGGCGACCGGGCCGGTCGCCCCTACACGTGGCTTTTCCATTGACAGGCGTGGAGCTTTTCGTGTAGGCTGCAAGCGGTTTTTGGGCCGCGACCAGCGCGTCTCTCAAAGCGACGGGGCTATCAGCGAAAGAAGGGACCGCTGCTGGATCTGCGCCTGGAAGGATCGATCCCGCTCATTGAGCGTACGGCGGCGTCGTGACTGGCCCAGCAATACGTGGACGTCCGAGGCCGGGCAAGGGTTGATCCGGGGAACGCGGATAGGCCCTGCTCGGGTTTATTGTTTTGAGCGGGGAAGGCGGGGAAATGAAACGGCTGATTGTGACCGGGGATGATTTTGGTCTGTCGTCGGCAGTCAACCAAGCGATCGTGAGGGCCCACGAGCAGGGTCTGCTGACCAGCGCAAGCCTGATGGTGAACGGCTCCGCCGCCTCCGAGGCAGTCGCCCTGGCCAAGGCGCATCCGAGGCTCGCCGTCGGCCTGCACCTTGTCCTCTGTCAGGGCCGCTCGACGCTTCCGCCCTACATGATTCCAGGTCTCGTCGATGCTGAGGGACACTTCAGCGAGAGCCCCGTCCGTGCCGGCCTTCGGTACTTCTTTCTCAGGTCGCTACGCCCTCAGCTTCGCCGTGAGATCGAGGCGCAGCTCGCGGCGTTTGTGGCCACCGGTCTGGCGATGTCGCATCTGGATGGGCACGTGAACGTTCACCTCCATCCGACCGTACTCGCGATCCTCCTCGAGCTGGCAGGCCGCTACGGGATTCGCGCCATGCGCTTGCCCATGGACGACCTTCGATCGACTCTGGCGTTGGATACAACGCGCCTCGCCTATAAGTTGTCGCACGCCTTGATCTTCGGGCTGCTGTGCCGTTACGCCCGGGGACGACTTGTGGGAGCAGGGGTCCGCGCGGCCGACCGCGTCTACGGGTTGCTCCAAAGCGGCGATATGAACGAGGCGTTCCTCCTAGGGCTTCTGCCAAGAATTCGGGACGGGCTGGTCGAGTGGTACTGCCACGTCGGGCTGCCGCCCTGTCCAGAGCTTGCGCGTTGGACCCCGACGTATCGACATCGGCAGGAACTCGAGGCCCTCACGAGTGAGCGGGTACTGAAAGCCGTGGCGGCACATGGCCTCGTCCTGACCTCTTATCGGGAGCTGTTGGAGGGGTCCACCTCGTCCAGCTCGATCAGCCGCCCACCCTCCACGATCCGGTAGAGGGTGCCGCGCCACCTGATCCGCCTCCCGGCAACGCTGAGAGTCCAGGCCAGGAAGGTCACGAGATCCCCTGGCAGCAGAAGCGTGAGCTGAGCGGCAGCGGGTCGGGACTTGAGAATGAAGGCGCCGACGACATATGCTGCAGCAGCCCTGACCCCGATCGTCGCCGCGGCAGCGACCAGAGCGGCGGGGGAGAAGCGGCTGAGGAAAAGATAGATCAAGGAGAAGATCGTCCCGTGGCTAATCCCGGAGAGGAGGTAGCCGATCGGGCGTGAGGCGCGGTTTGTCCTGCCCCAGCGGACGAGGCGGTCGAACACCTCGCAGAAGCGTGATCGCCCCAGGACACAGGCAACAGGGTAGTCAGAGAGGATCAGCCGATAGCCCTGTCGCCGAGCCTCCTGGGCCAGGTGGTAGTCGTCAGCCAGCAGGTCGACAAAAGGGATGAAACCGCCGACCTTCTCCAGGATTGTCCGACGAATGGCGAGGGTGGAGCCGAAAGCGAAGGTGACGCCCTCGATGGCATAGGCGGCCATCACAGACGGCGCGAAGGCGCTCTCAATGGCCCATTTCTCGAGGCGAGCAGCGAGACCCTCTGCCCCATCTCCCCGATAGAGGCAGGTGACCAATCCCACGGTCTGATCGAGGAATGGAGCGGCAATGCGGCGCAGATAGTCGGAACCGACCTTGACATCGCTGTCACTGATGACCACGATCTCATGGGCCGCGACGGGAAGCATCTGTTGCAGCAGGCTGACCTTGCGGTTTGCCCCATAGACCTCCGGGCCGATCACGAGCCGATGCTGATCGCCAGGCGATTCTTGGAGCACCCGCTGTAGCAGTGGAATCGCGGGATCCTGAGGGTCGGCCACGCCGAACACCACCTGGTAGACCGGATAGTCCTGGCGGCAGAAATCGCGGCAGTTCTCCGCGAGGTCAGGATCGAGCCCCCTCACCGGCTTTAGCACCGTCACGGCTGGTGCAGCCTCTGAACGTTCGGGGGGGCGCCGAGAGAGGAACTTCAGCGCACCGACGAGGCAGAGCACCCAGTATCCGGTCGATGCCACCATGAGGCTCAATGTCACCAAGCTGGCAACGCCCATCACTCCTCCTCTCGGGGCCATCATACTGTAGATCGGCCAGGGGGTATAGCTCGAAAATGTCGAGTAAATGGCCACGAGTATTGCTCTCGAATGAAAAGAAGTTGACACCTACGCTTTTCGTACCCATATACTTATGCCGTTCCAATCTCATCGCCCAAACGAGAACATGACACATAGGAAAGGAGCATAGGATGGGGCACTGGTCGCGAATCGGCGTGACCTGGTGGACCGCGGCCGCTGTGATCGCCGTCGGCGCCTCGGCTGTGGTCGCAGCAGAGCAAGAGAACGCTATCGTCAAAGAGGAATTCTTGGTCCAGGGAAGGGACCAGGGGATCAAGCTGTTCGTTCGGGAGAAGCGACTGGCGAACTTGCCAAAAATCAGCAGGGACAATGTCGTCCTCTTTGTCCATGGCGTTCCGAGTCCCGCCTCGGTCATCTTCGACCTGGCCGTTCCAGGTTACTCGTGGGTGGACTATGTGGCCGAGCGCGGCTTTGACGCCTTCACCGTGGATATCAGGGGGTTCGGGCGTTCGACACGGCCTCCAGAAATGAAGGATCCACGAGATCAGAATCTTCCGCTCGTCCGGGCAGATCAGGTGATGCGGGATATCGATGCGGTCGTCGATTACATCCGCTCCAAGCGAAAGGTGGATAGGGTGAACATGATCGGATTCGACATTGGCGCGTCCTGGTGTGCCCTCTATGCCACCCTACACCCGGATAAGGTGAACAAACTCGTCATGTACGGCGCGGTTTACGGGAAGAACCCGGGTGTTGTCAAGGCGCTAGGCGACCCCGCTAACCCGGACCGGCCCTATTATGAAATGGGGGCATACCGCTACGTGGCCAGGGGCGAGATGCTGGATCGCTGGGACGGCTGGATCAAGCCGGAGCTACGGGATGTCTGGCGCGAAAAGGACGTGATCGACACCTGGATTGACTCCGTGTTTGCGTCCGACCCCACGGCGAGACAGCGAAGCCCTGAATCGATCCAGGTCCCCAACGGCCCGTACATCGATTGGCACGAGATCCACGCTGGCCGATCGTTATTCGACCCAGCGAAGATCAAGGTTCCGACCATGATCGTGCGGGGGAGCGCCGAGGAGCTGATCAGCAGTGAAGCCGCAGATGAACTCCTCCAGAAGCTGAGTTCGGCGCCGTACAAACGCCGCATAGATATCGGCGATTCAACCCATTACACATTGCTCGAGAAGAATCACCTCCAGCTCTACCGGGGGGTCCAGGCGTTCTTGGAGGAGTGAGGAGTCCAGTTATGATGAGCGTTGGAGAGATCGGCGTTAAATCATGATTCCGCACCGCCTCACGGCGGGCGGTGGATCAGTGAGTGTTCAGGAGGGAACCGATGGAGCCGAAACAGGACGTGCGAGATCCGTTCGACCGTATCAACGCCGAGACGGCCAAGCAGATGATCGAAAAGGGTGGGGTAGTGGTGGTTGATGTGCGAGAGCCTGCGGAGTGGTCCCAGGGTCATATTCCCGAGGCCGTGCACATCCCTCTTGGCACGCTCATGAATCGCCCGCGGGAACTGCTCCAGCAGGACAGCATCATCTTCGTCTGCGCCGAAGGCGTGCGCAGTGCCGTGGCCTGCGAGGTGGCGGCCGCTATCGGGAGGAAGCAGCTCTACAACCTGGAAGGTGGCACCATAGCGTGGTGGAAGCAGGGCTATCCACTAGTGAAATGAAGCTACGTCGTCCGGCGTTACTCAGCCTTTCTCGCTGATGGCTACGCCGCTGCAGATCCGGTTTGGGACGGACGGATGGCGGGGGATCATCGCCAGGGACTTTACCTCATCTGCCGTTCGCCTGGTTGCCAGAGCCATCGCGGCGTCCTTCCGAACGATCTATCCTGATCGCCAACATCTACTCCTCACCGTCGGTTATGACACTCGGTTTCTTTCCCGTCGCTTTGCGCAGGAAGCCGCCGAGGTTCTGGCGGCCGAAGGCGTAGGGGTTCGCATCACGACCTCCCACCTTCCCACACCGGTGCTGGCATGGTCTGTCCCACTTCTCGCCGCGCAGGGCGGGCTGATGGTGACTGCGAGCCACAATCCCCCAAGCTATAACGGGATAAAAGTCCGCACGGCTGATGGCGGCCCCGCCACCGCGACCTTGACGGACCAGATTGAGGCGGAGGTCCGGCGCGTCGCCGTTGACCCCGACGCTCGCTGCGAGGGTGTCTTTTCCTGCGCGAGCCACGCGATGGGGAGCGCGATCGAGTGGTTCGATCCGTTCCCGCAGTATCGCAAGCGCCTGCCCGCCCTGATCGACATGGAGCACATCGCGCGCTCGCGTCTCCATGTGATCATCGATCCGATGTATGGGGCGACCCAGGGCCTGTTCGCGGCCCTGCTGCGGGAAATCGGCCTAGAGGTCGAGGAGATCCATGGAGAGGTGAACCCCTGGTTCGGGGGGGTGCCGCCCGAACCGTTGGCCGGACATCTCGGCACGCTGACCGGACGGATCAAGGGCATCAGCGATTCGAGGAAGATCGGGCTGGCCTTTGACGGCGACGGGGATCGCCTGGCGGCGATCGATGAGGAGGGATCCTACGTCACCCCGCACCAGATCTTTGCGCTGCTCCTCCGCCATCTTGTGACCAGGCGCGGCCTCTCCGGGATGGTCGTCAAGACCTTTTCCACCACCTCGATGATCGACCGGTTGGCGGCGACCTATGGCTTGCGGCTGACGGTCACCCCGATCGGGTTCAAATACATCGCCGAGATCATTCGGGGGGAGCCGTTCCTCATCGGGGGAGAGGAGAGCGGTGGAATCGGGATTACCGGCCATATCCCAGAACGGGATGGAATCGTGAGCGCTCTGCTGCTGCTGGAATGTCTTGCTACGGAAGAGAAACCCCTCGGCGCCCTCCTGAAAAAGCTGGAGTCCGAGGTGGGGCCGCACTGCTATCGGCGCCTCGACCTGAAGCTGGCCGGAATGGGAGATGGAATGGAGGTCGGAAGGCGGCTCCGTGCCGAGCCGCCGACCAAGATCGAGCAATGGCGCGTGAAAGAGGTTCAGTCCCTGGATGGCGTGAAGTTGGTCTTAGAGGACGGAAGCTGGCTTCTGACCCGGCCATCAGGGACCGAACCAGTGCTTCGGCTCTACGCCGAGGCGACGACCATCGATCAAGTCTCTCGGTTGCTCGATTGGGGCAAAGCGCACGCGGAAGGGGTGTGCAGACTTTCGTAGAAAGATTTGGTTCGCGAGCCCTGGCGGTCGGCTCGATACGCACGCCTGAGCGCGCAGTCGTTCACTTCGATTGAGGGGACGTCTCCTCTGAGGGCGGAGTAGCCTGAGGTGTCGTGGTCGCGACCCCCGGCTTGGATTTCGGCCGCTTTTCCGCCGCAGACGGCTCCACCCGTTTCTTGGGCCTCGGCTTCTCTGACGGAGACCGTGGCGCAGGGCGGGAGGTCAAGCTAGTCTTGCGTGTAGCCCTCCGGGCCTCCTTGTGCCGCTTCCTCCTGCGTCTGAGCTCTCGGTCTTTCTCTCGCACGTCTCTCTCCATGAAGAAGCATTGGATGCCATCTGATCGGGCATTATAAAAGGTTGATGTCGGAAAGCAAGAGAAATCGCTGACCTCATGATCGCCCGTCTGAAAGCGGACCTGGCTGGCGCGCTGCTCGCCGCCGTAAAGAAGGCCGGCTTCCAAACCGGACCTGGTGGGGGCATCCCCGTCGCGGTGACGTGGGAATATCCTGGTGACCCGGCCTTCGGAGATGTCTCGACCACGCTCGCCTTTGGACTGGCGAAGGCGGTGGGACGCAGGCCGCGCGAGCTTGCCGAACAGGTTGCCGCTTCCGCGCAACTCCCTCACGATCTGGTTGATCGGGTCGAGGTGGCCGGGGCGGGCTACCTCAACTTTTTTGTCGCGAAGGCATTTTGGCGGCGTGTGGTTCAGGGGATCCTGAAGGCGGGGTCCACATACGGTAGGGCGGATGTCGGCGGGGGGCGCCAGGTGCTCGTGGAGTTCGTCAGCGCGAATCCGACCGGCCCGTTAGTCGTCGTCAGCGCCAGGGCTGCGGCGGTGGGCGACGCCATCGTTCGGCTGTTGGAAGCGGTGGGGTATCAGCCGTACCGCGAGTACTATGTGAACGATGCCGGAAACCAGTTCCGAAGCCTCGCCTTGGCCATGGAGGTGCGCTGTCGGCAGCTCCTGGGCGAGGAGTGCCCGATGCCCGAGGAGGCCTACCCTGGCGAATACCTGATCGAGCTTGCACGCGAGTTTCTGGAGACGAATGGGCAGGAGGCGCTGAGCGCCCCGGAACGGGAGCGCCGGGAGCGATTGGGCCGCTTTGCGGTCGAGCGGATCCTCGGCTGGCAACGGGCGGCGCTCGAGGGGTACGGGGTCACCTTTGACAATTGGTTCAGCGAGCGCGCTCTTCGAGAACGCGGCGAGCCAGAGCAGGTCATCGAGGCCCTGAGGGCACGAGGTTTCCTGTACGAGCAGGAGGGAGCGCTCTGGTTTCGCTCCACCGCCTTTGGCGACGACAAAGACCGCGTTCTCGTGAAGAGCGACGGGGAGATCACCTATTTCCTCCCGGACATCGCCTATCACCAAGACAAGTTCGCTCGGGGCTTCGAACAGGTGATCGACCTTTGGGGACCCGACCACCACGGCTACGTCGCGCGGATGCAGGCGGCGATGCAGGCCCTTGGCCATCCCCCCGATGCCCTCAGGATCCTGATCGTGCAGCTCGTCCGCTTGATGCGGGGCAACGAGCAGGTCCGGATGTCCAAGCGGGCCGGGCAGTTCGTGACCATGGAGGAGCTGGTCGAGGAGGTAGGACGTGACGCGGCCCGTTTCATCTTCCTGACAAGGCGATGTGACAGCCCTCTGGACTTCGACCTGGAGCTCGCCAAGTCAGCCTCTGACGAGAACCCGGTGTACTACGTGCAATACGCCCACACACGCCTGTGTGGCATACTCCGGGAGGCAGCAAAGGCCGATATCGCAGCGCCCTCGCCAGAAGACGACCTCGACCCGCTGGAGTCGCCCGACGAGATCGGATTGATCAAGCAACTGGCCCTCTATCCGGAATTGGTGATCGGGGCAGCCGAAGCGCTGGAGCCACACCGGCTGACCGCCTATCTGCATGACCTCGCCGCGCGATTTCACGGCTATTATACCCGTCATCGGATTCTTTCCGCCGACCCGGCCCTTACCCAGGCACGGCTGGCGCTCGTCGCCGCCAGCCGGGTCGTCATCGGAAATGCGCTTGGCTTGCTGG
>JBGQIR010000003.1:0-39122 GCA_041498535.1 Methylomirabilis sp. (SeqCode) | reverse complement strand
TGGGTAGCGTGAAGGAGTAGGGGGTTTCAGGGTTCCCCTCGTGTGGCATCACCGCCCGGACCTGCAGCCGGTCGTACGCCTTTCGGGCCGACTGGACTTTCAGGTCAGAGCCCCACTCGGCCGCTTTGATGGCCTCCGAGACCGCCTCTATCGAGAGAAACCGTGGCGCGATTTTGGCCAGCGCCCCGAGGACCCGCACCTCGGTGTGATCCTCCTTGTACACCCACAGGCCGGCAAAGGAGGCCTTTCCGGGAAGGATGGAAAGGTTATATGGGGTCTTCTTGCGGTGGGTGTCCTTCAGGAGTTCATCAACACTCTGTGTGGAGGTCACCAGCACGGTCCCGTTGGGGACCGTAAGGGCGTTGATGGGCTGGAGCCCGTACCAAGCCCAGGATTCGACGCCCTTGCAGAGGGTGTCATCCACGCAGATGGTGACGTCCACCTCCTTGGGCTCGTAGCGGGCCATGTTCTGCTCCAGCTCTTCCGGGGTGTCTGCGACGATGGCGAAGTCCTTGGCAGGGACCCCGTTCCGCTGGGGGCTGTCGCCGTAGCGGCCGAACGCGATCCCCCACCTCCCGGACTTGCGAGCTGAGAGCACGATTCCTCGCGTAATCCGAGAGGCCAGGTTTTTCTGGAAAATTCCCCGATATACCACTTCACAGATCAGGTACGCCATGGAATCCCTCCCCCGAGATCAGCCCTCTGCGGGTCCTGTTTAGGCTAGTGGTCTGATGGTCAGACCATACGATGCCCTCGCGGAAAGTGCTTGTCAAGCACAAAGCTTGGGGGTGTCCCAAAACCACTCGCGACCTTCGGCCGGCTATGGCAAGCGGGGCGACTCAGCTTCAGTCCATACGACGGCCGAAAATTCCTTGTTTCACTTTCATCGCGATGATATTCTTTCTTCTCTTCGCTTTTTCCAAGATCGGCAGAAAGAGGTCCACGATTGCAAGGTTACTCGAGGCATTCCAGGGCGCAGGAACGATTGCCCGACATCAGAGACCTGGGTTACATCGTGGCATTATTCGCGGTGCTGCCTTTACTCGTACTGTACATAGATGGTTCCGTAAAGTCGTTCGTCTTGTCGGTGCAAGGCCATTGGGGTCTTGTGGTTGCGCAATGGGTCAGCGCTGCAGGTTACGGCCTCGTGGATGCCGCAATCGCCGTCACCCTTATGGCCGCCGGCCTCTTTTCGGGCCGGCCGCGGGAAGCAGGGGCGGGCCGGCTCGGGCTGTTCGCGGTGATCATCGGTGGCCTCTCGGTGCAGGTTCTGAAGCACCTGTTTTGCCGAATCCGCCCCCTCGCCGTAGGGGCGGGACAGTTCTTCGCTGACTTTCCCTGCTGGGGCAAGGGCTCCGGGCTCATCTCCTTTCCCTCCGGACATTCTGTGACCGCCTTTGCTCTGGCCTATGTCCTGTCCAGGGCCTATCCTAGAGGGTCGCTGGCCTTCTACCTGCTGGCAACGATGGTTGCCTTCTCCAGGGTGTATCTCGCCAGACATTTCCTCTCGGATGTCGTGGCCGGAGCGGGCATCGGGCTCTTCGCGGGGTGGATCGTCTGTCGGCTTGCTGTGCTCCCGCTCGGGAATGAGCGAGACTGAAAAGCCCGGATCCGCCGTCGCGGGCTCGAACCAACTGGGTCGAGAGATCGGAGCTGCCGCGCTCCTCACCTTGCTGGGATTCCTCCTCTTCTTCTATCTCCTGGGTTCCCTCTCCCTGTTCGACGCCGATGAGCCGGCCTTTGCCGAGGCCGCGAGGGAGATGCTGCTGTCGGGCGATTGGATCACGCCCCGATTCAATTTCGAGCCGCGTTTTGACAAGCCGATCCTGTTTTACTGGCTGATCGCCCTGGCCTACAAAGGCTTCGGGATCGGAGAGTTCGCCGCCCGCTTCTGGTCCGCGGCCTTCGCGACCGGCTTGGTTCTCTCGATCTTCCTCTTCGGCCGACAGTGGCTCGGCTCGAGGGGCGCGCTGATGGCCGCCCTGGCCTTCGCTACAAACGTCGAGACCGCCATCCTTGCGCGGGCGGCGGTCACCGACATGACGCTTGCCTTCTTCATGACCTGGACCATCTTCTGTTTCTTCGCCGCCTATCGCGCTACAGACGGGGCACGGAAAGGGCCCCTTTTCGCCGGCTATCTTGCCTTGGCTTTGTCCGTCCTCACCAAGGGCCCGATCGGCCTCCTCCCCGGGCTGATTATTGGCCTGTTCCTGGTGGTTCGTGGAAAGGCCCGGATGACGGTTTCGAGGCTTCGGCCGGTCGCGGGCTTCCTGCTAGTCGCCGCCATTGCCCTGCCCTGGTACGTCCTGGTCCTTCGCGAGAACGGATGGAACTTCGTTCAAGGGTTTTTCGTCACACATCACCTGGTCCGGTACACGGGAGTCATCTCCGGGCACCGTGGCCCAGTCTACTATTTCCTGCCGGTGGTCATTTTGGGCTTCTTCCCGTGGAGCGGGATATTGCCCAAAGCCTTCGGCGAACTTTGGAGCGTGAGGTCCAGACTTCGCAAGGACCTCGCCGCACGCGAGGAACTGGTGCTTCTTGCGTGGCTCTGGTTCGGCGTCATCTTTGTCTTCTTCTCCCTCTCCGGGACAAAGCTCCCTTCGTACATCTTCCCGGCCTTTCCTGCGCTCGCCCTGCTGGCAGGGGCGGGTGGCGATGTGCTCTTTGCCAAGGAGACAAGCGCCGGAAAGGGGGGCCAGGTGTTTGACTGGCTGGTGGGTGGGATCGCATGTTCGCTCGCCGTCGGCCTCTTTCTCCTGCCGTTCATTGCCGGTCACCTCCGCCTCCGGGAGGCGCCGGACGTCCCCTCCTTTGACTTCGGGCTTGCGCCATACGCCCTTGCGATCCTCTTCCTGATTGGTCCTGCCCTCGCGGTGGGGGCCAGACGGAAAGGACGGGGGGGCATCGCGCTCACTGCCCTGGCGACGACCATGGTGCTGAGCATCCTGCTGGCCGTCCAACGGGTCGCCCCTGTTATCCAGGAGAGTTTCCAAACACCCCTCCGCGAGTTCGCCCATACCGCCCGCCAGGAGCTTGGGCTCGGTGACCGGCTGGTGGCCTACGATCTGAACGCGCCCAGCCTGGTCTTCTATGCCCGCCGTCAGGTGTTGAGAATCGGGAAGGGTCAGGAGGCCGAGTTTCAGGTACTTGCCGCCACTGGCGGAAGGCTCCTCATCATCGCCAAGACTGGCTCGGAGCCTGGCTTACGGAAGGTCCCTGATATTTTCCTCTTGGACAGGCGGGGAGGATATGTCCTATACTCTAGTCCGCACAGTCGATGAGATCGAGAAGGTCCACGTGGAGGCGCGTACGTGATCGTTGAGAGGATCCTCTTCCCCGTCATCCGGGAACTGGCCGAGGTCGAGGAACGGCTGTTCCGGGAGATCGGCGGTAACGTCGAGCTCATTGGCGAGATCACGCGGTATGTGCTGAAGAGCGGCGGGAAGCGCATCCGGCCCGCGCTCCTGCTGCTCTCTGCGAAGCTCTGTAGCTATCGGGACGGGTCGCGGAACATCACCCTCGCCACTGTGGCGGAGTATATGCACACCGCCACGCTGATCCACGACGATATCATCGACAGCGCCGCTAAACGCCGAGGACTCCCTTCGGCGAACAGCATCTGGGGTCCTCAAGTCTCGGTGCTGGCGGGCGATTTTCTGTACGCCAGATCGCTCCAGATGCTGGTGGCGGATGGCGACCTTGCCGTGATGCAGGCCTTCGCCGATGCGACGGTCCGGATGACCGAGGGCGAGGTTCGCGAGGTGCAGATGGCCGGAAACCTTGACCTGACCTACGACGAGTATCTGGAGATCATCATCTCGAAGACCGCCGCCCTCATCTCTGCTGCGTGCAGGGCTGGCGCCCTGATCGCGAGGGCGGAAGCGGCGGAGGTGGCCGCGTTGACGCAGTTCGGCCTGAATCTGGGGATCGGGTTTCAGTTGGTGGACGATGCCTTGGACTTCATCGCCAAGGAGGACCGACTGGGCAAGCCGGTAGGGAACGACTTCAGGGAAGGAAAAGTGACCTTTCCGGTGTTTCACGTCCTGCGGGCTGGCTCGGCGGCGGATCGGAGTAGGATCGGGGAGCTGGCCGCAAAAGAGACGATTGGAGAATCCGACCTGGCAGAGGTGAAGGAGATGATGGAACGCCACGGCGCCGTCGCGGCCACCATGGAGCAGGTTCGCACGTACCTCGAGAAAGCCAAGGAAGCCCTCGCCATCTTTCCGGATTCGGCTGCCAAGCGTTCGCTCGTCCTGTTGGTCGACTTCGTTCGGGATCGAGACTGGTGATCTCTGGCTTGCCCGCCTTTTCCGGGAGCGCTCCTCCCGCCCCGTCCACCTCGCGAGCTGCTCAGCGGTCAGCATTCAGCGTTCACGCTGAATGCCGAGGGCTGTAAGCTGAACGTGTATGACATGGCCACCGAGCTAAGTCACATCCGCAACTTCTCCATCATTGCGCATATCGACCATGGCAAGTCCACCTTGGCCGACCGCATCCTGGAGGCGACCAGCGCGCTGCCGCCCCGCGAGATGGAGGCCCAGGTCCTGGACCAGATGGACTTGGAGCGGGAACGAGGCATTACCATTAAGGCAAAGGCTGTTCGCCTCCGCTATAGGCGGCAGGGTGGCCAGGAGTACATCCTGAACCTTATCGACACACCCGGCCACGTGGACTTCAGTTACGAGGTCTCCAGAAGCCTCTCCGCCTGCGAGGGCGCACTGCTCGTGATCGATGCCGTCCAGGGAGTGGAGGCCCAGACGCTGGCCAACGTTCACCTTGCCATGGAGCACGATCTGGCCATCATCCCGGTCATTAACAAGATCGACCTGCCCAATGCGGATATCCCCCGGGTGAAAAGGCAGATAGAGGAGATCCTTGCCATCGATGCTTCGGAGGCGATCCTGTGCAGCGCGAAACTGGGGATCGGCACTGAGGAGGTGCTCGAGGCCGTGATCAAACGGATTCCGCCTCCCGAAGGCTCCCCTCGATCTCCCCTGAAAGCTCTGATCTTTGACTCCTCGTTCGATCCCTATCAAGGGGTGATCGTGTACGTCCGGCTCTACGAGGGCCAGGTGCTTCCGGGGATGCGGATCCTTCTCTCGTCTCTCGGGGCCGCCTTCGAGGTGGCTCAGGTAGGGGTCTTCACGCCCCAGATGCGCCGGGCAGACCTCCTGTCGGCCGGAGAGGTCGGCTACATCATTGCCGGGATCAAGGATGTGCGTCAAACCAGGGTCGGCGACACGATCACTGACGAAGAGAGACCCACGACCAGCCCCTTGCCCGGTTTCAAAGAAGTTCGCCCGATGGTGTTCGCGGGTCTGTATCCAACCGAGAGCGAGCAGTACCTAGAGCTGAAGGACTCGCTGGAGAAGCTCCGCCTGAACGACTCCTCCTTCACCTTTGAGCCGGAGACCTCGCTGGCCCTCGGCTTTGGCTTCCGATGCGGCTTCCTCGGCTTGCTTCACATGGAGATCATCCAGGAGCGGCTGGAACGCGAGTTCGGCCTGACCCTGATCACCACGGCCCCGACTGTGGTGTACCGAGTGACCAAGAGCGATGAGTCGGTCGTTGAGGTGCAGAACCCCAGCCACCTTCCTCCCCCCCAGCAGATCGCACGTATTGAGGAGCCGTACATCAAGGCCTCACTCATGGCGCCTGGCGAGTATGTTGGCGCGATCTTCGGACTCTGTCAGGAGAAGCGGGGGATTCAGCGGGGCGTGGAGTACCTGGAGGGGGGCCGGGTCCTCATCACGTATGACCTTCCCCTGAACGAGATCGTGATGGATTTCTACGACCGGCTCAAGTCGGCGACCCGTGGCTACGCCTCCCTGGACTACGAATTCCTCGATTATCGAGAGGGGCACCTGGCGAAGCTGGATATCCTGGTGAACAACGAGCCGGTTGATGCGCTCTCTTGCATCGTCCCGAAGGAGCAGGCCTATGCAAGAGGCCGGGTGCTGGTTGAGCGGATGCGGGAACTGATCCCCAGGCAGCTCTTCGAGGTGGTGATCCAAGCCGCCCTCGGCGGCAAGGTCATCGCCAGGGAGAGCGTGCGGCCACTGCGCAAGAATGTGACGGCCAAATGCTACGGCGGGGACATCACCCGAAAGCGAAAGCTGCTTGAGAGACAGAAAGAGGGGAAGCGAAGGATGAAGCAGGTGGGCCGTGTCGAGATTCCCCAGGAGGCCTTCATGGCGGTCCTGAAAGTGAAAAGCCCATGACACAACAGACGATACATCAACCCACGGAGGAGCGTCAGGAGCCAGTCATGCCGGCGAAACCGGTGCCGGCGAAATCGGTTATCCGACAGTATGCAGAGGCCTTCATCATAGCCATTGTCTTGGCGCTGGCGATCAGGACCTTCGTGGTCCAGGCCTTCAAAATCCCTTCCGGATCGATGCTTCCTACCCTGCAGATCGGCGATCATATCCTGGTCAATAAGTTTCTCTACGGGGCGGAACTGCCGTTCACCGACTATCACCTGCCCGGCCTGCGCGCCCCCCAGCGGGGCGACATCATCGTGTTCAAGTTCCCCCAGGATGAGGGGAGGGACTTTATCAAGAGAGCCATCGCCCTGCCTGGCGAGAAAGTGGAGGTCCGGGGAAAACAGGTGTACGTCAACGAAAAGCCGCTTCAGGAGCCGTATGCGGCTCACCTGGATCGCGCCATCCAGGAGAGTCCGTTCTCGCCCCGAGACAGTTTCGGCCCTGTGGTGGTTCCACCGGGCCAGCTCTTCATGATGGGCGACAATCGGGACTATAGTATGGATAGCCGGTTCTGGGGCTTTCTTGACATGAAGAAAATCAAGGGAAATGCCTTCATTATCTACTGGTCCTGGGATCGGGACCGCTTCCGACCGCGCTGGGGCCGGATCGGGATGTTGATCCGATGAAGACGGTTCCAAGTTCCAAGTTCCAAGTTCCAAGTTCCGAGCTCCACCTCCCGAGTTCCAGGCTCCAGGTTCCAGGTTCGACGTCTGTTCTTAACCCGGAACGCGGAAGCCGGAACCCGGAACCTCTTGGGTTGTACATTCACATTCCTTACTGCGCCTCGCGCTGTCATTACTGCGATTTCAACACCTACCGGTTTGATGCGGTCCAAGCGGAGCAGTACCTGCAGGCCCTGGCGCAGGAGATCGACCTTCGGGCCGCAATGGAAGCGCTCCAGGGACGCCGGCCTTGCTCCGTCTTCTTCGGGGGAGGGACGCCCTCAATTCTGGAGGCATCGCAGATCGTCCGTATCCTCGATCGCTGCCGGGCGGCCTTTGCGTTCGAAGATGGGGTGGAGATCAGCCTGGAAGCCAACCCCGGAACTGTGGATATTCCGAAGCTCCGTGCCCTGAGGGAAGGCGGAATCACTCGTGTCAGTTTCGGTGCGCAGGCTGTTCAGGACGGACTCCTGCGGCGAATCGGTCGGGCACATGATGCGCGGGAGGCCGAGCAGGCCTTCTGGATGGCGCGGGAGGCTGGTTTCAACAACGTCAACCTGGACCTGATGTTCGGCCTGCCAAGTCAGCGCCTCGAAGACTGGGCGGAGTCGCTTGGCTGGGCTGTCCGCCTGAGTCCCGAACATGTCTCTACCTACGGGCTGATCCTCGAGGAGGGGACGCGACTCTACCAGGAGCATCGCATGGGTGCCCTCGAACTGCCTGATGAGGAGATGGAGGCGGCGATGTATCAGATGGCCCTGGACCGGCTGACCGACGCCGGCTTCGAACAGTACGAGATCTCAAACTTCGCGCGACCCGGGTTCCTTTGTCGTCACAATCTGGTCTATTGGGAACACCAGGAGTACCTCGGTCTCGGGGCTGGGGCCTACTCATTCATCGATGGGCAACGGTGCTTCAACGAGCTGCTGCCAGCGAACTACGTGCGCGGCATCCGGGAGCGCGGGACAGCGGTGGCCGGCGGCGAGAAGGTGTCTCCCGAGATGCTGCGCTCCGAGCGCCTGATGCTCGGGCTTCGGTTGCGGGGCGGACTGGACGTGCGGACGTTTAAAGACATCCTGGGTATTGACAACCTCGCCGCCTCCGATCGGGTCGTGCGCTTGCTGGATGAGGGATTCCTTGATCTGAAGGAAGGGCGGGTCCTGATCACAGAGCGGGGTCTCCTTGTGGCCAATGAACTGATCGTCCAACTCCTTTGATTTAATGGCTTACAGGCGTGGTAAATCCGCTTGACAAGGACGGCCATATCTCTTAATATTTTTTGCGACTTTAGCACTCTTCGAATGAGAGTGCTAAATCCTGACAGTGAGGGGAGCCATCAAGGGGTGAGGAGATGATGCACACGCATGAGCTCAGCTTGAGGCAGCGTCAGATCCTCAAGGCGGTGATTCACGACTACATCACTTCCGGGGAACCGGTGGGGTCTCGGAGCGTCTCCAGACGCCATCGAAGCTCCCTCAGTGCCGCGACCATCCGCAACGTGATGGCCGATCTGGAAGAGATCGGCTACCTCTCCCAACCACACACTTCAGCAGGCAGGGTGCCAACAGACTTGGGCTATCGCTTCTACGTCGATACCCTCATGCACCGGCCCAGGCTGTCAAAGGTAGAGGAAAGCCGAATCGAGCAGGGGATCCGACCGAGCTCGGGCCAAGCCGAGGAACTCATGCAGGAAACCACCCGAATCCTCTCCCATCTGTCCCGATACGCTGCCGTGGTTCTGGCGCCAAAGCTTACTCAGAGCACCTGGCGGCGCATCGACTTCGTTCACCTTCATCGGGAGCGGATCTTGGTGGTCCTGGTTGCGGATTCCGGACTCGTTCAGCAGAAGGTCATTGTGCTTGACGAGGTGATCGAGCAGCCCGAGCTGGATCGCATCTCCCGCTACCTCAATACCGTGTTGACCGGGGTGACCCTCCAGGAGGTCAGGAATAGGATCGTCGCCAGGATGGCCGAGGAGCGTGACGAGTTCAATGGGTTGATGCGCCGCGCCCTGGAACTCAGCAACAAGACGCTGGAAGGTGAGGAGGGGCACGTGTACATCGGAGGGGCGGCCAACATCGCGCACCAGCCTGAGTTTGCCGATGTGAAGAAGATGAAGGAGATCTTCGGAGCCTTCGAAGAAAAGTCAAAGCTGGTCAAGATCCTCGATGAATGCCTGGCCCAGGGGGGATTAAGGGTTATCATCGGCCGCGAGAGTGAGATCAGGGAGATGCGGGAACTCAGTCTGATCGCCTCACCGTACAAGAGTGGGGATCGTGTTCTTGGCGTTCTCGGTATCGTGGGACCGAAACGGATCGCCTATGACCGGATGGTCGCACTGGTCGATTTCACGGCCAGGCTCCTGAGCAACATCCTCACAGAGGCGGATGCCTAACCGGGTCTTGGCATAGCCTCGCTCCGTCGGTCGTCGCGGGGCGATGTTTTATCTGTTGCTGGGGGAAGTGGAGTTGATCGAATGATGGAGCAGTCAAGCGAAGAAGCCAAAACAACGACACCGGAAGAGGTCGAGGGTGCTCCTGTCTCCACGGCCACTGAGGTGGAGGCGACGGTCAGCCGGCTGCAGTCTGACCTGAAGGAGAAGACTGCCGAAGTGGAGGCCCTCAACGATCGGCTGTTGCGCCTCCACGCCGAGTTCGAGAATTATAAGAAACGAATGGCGCGCGAGCGAAGCGAGTTCATGAAGTTCGCCAATGAGGCTCTGATTCTGGGATTCCTGCCCATCCTGGACAACTTGGAGCGTGCCGTCGCCACGGCTAAATCGGGACGGGACGCACAGGGTGTCGCTGAAGGACTCGATATCATTTGTCGGCTTTTTCAGACCACCTTGGAGAAGGTCAGGGTAAAGGCCATCGAAGCGCTCGAGCATGAGTTCGATCCGAACCTCCATCAGGCCGTGGCCCAGGTGGAGTCCATTGATGGCCGGGACAACCTCGTGGTGGAAGAGGTTCAGAAAGGATATCTGCTTGAGGGGCGTCTACTGCGACCGACGATGGTCAGGGTGTCGAAAGTGAAAGTTCCGAGTTCCGAGTTTCAGCTCCCGAGTTCGGGGGAAGGACAACCCGAAACCCGAAACGCGGAACCCGAAACATCAGAGCGATGAGCAAGCGCGACTACTACGAGGTGCTTGGGGTGGACCGGGACGCCGGTCCCGAGGAGATCAAACGGGCCTACCGTCGGTTGGCCCATAAACATCACCCCGACAAGAACCCCGGGGATAAGGGATCAGAAGAGCGGTTCAAGGAGGCAACAGAGGCCTATGAGATCCTGAGCAATCCGGAGAAGCGGGCAACCTACGACCGGTTCGGTGTTGTCGGCGAAGGGGCAGGCTTCGGGGGATTTGGAGATGTCGGGTTCGGCTCCGTCTTCGAGGATCTCTTCGAAGGATTTTTCGGAGGCTCTGCTCGCCGGCCTACCTCCCGCGGTGCCGATCTCCGCTACAACCTCGAGATCAGCCTTGAGGAAGCGGTGCTCGGGGTGGAGAAGGAGATCACCATCCCACGGCTGGAGCCCTGCGCTACCTGCAAAGGGACGGGCGCGAAGCCGGGGACATCTCCCACCACCTGCCGTTCCTGCAGAGGGAGCGGCCAGGTCCGATACTCGCAGGGGTTTCTCACTATCAGCCAGACCTGCTCGGCCTGCCGAGGCGAGGGACGCGTCATCGAGCATCTGTGCCGGGATTGCCGGGGCACGGGGCGGTCCCGGACCGACCGATCGCTCACGGTGAAGATCCCGGCGGGCGTGGAGACCGGAACTCGATTGAAGCTGACCGGCGAGGGGGAGGCAGGTCTCCGCTGGGGCGATCGCGGCGATCTGTACGTCGTCATTTCGGTTCAGGAACACCCGCTCTTTTCACGACATGGCGACGACCTCTACTGTGAGGTTCCTGTCAGCTTTGTCCAGGCCGCCATGGGCGCCGAGGTGGAGATTCCGACCTTGTCCGGAATGGTCAATTTCAAGATCCCACCCGGGACCCAGTCCGGCTCCGAGTTCGGGCTGCGCGGGAAGGGGGTGCCCAGCTTACGTGGCCATGGCCGCGGCGACCTCGTGGTCAGGATCGTAGTCGAGGTGCCTACGAGGCTCACCGTGAAGCAGCGCGAATTGCTCGAAGCCTACGCCGAGCTCGAAAACGGAGACGGCAGCCCTCTGGTCAAAAGCTTCTTTGAGAAGGTCAAGAGCCTCTTCGGCTGACCTCTCCCCCGAGCATCGGAGGGACTCGACGGGGCCTCCGCGCACTGGCTCAGCCGGACATGGCGAATCTCCCTACGTCGAGGTCACCGTCACGACCTCTCCAGCCGCCGCCGATCTCGTCTCGACACTGCTCTTCGAATCGGGAGCCACGGCGATAGCCGTCACGGAAGGGGCATGGCCTCGCCTCCGCACGCACCTTCCAGACGATCCTGCTCTTCAGGCTCATCTCGCGCGTGTAAGAAGATATCTGACCTCCCTCCGCTCATGTGGCTGTGACCCCGGTCCCGCGAAGGTCCGCACCCGGCGCGTGTACGATCGCGGTTGGGCCGTCCGGTGGAAGGAGTTCTTTCG
The DNA here is from genome assembly GCA_041498535.1 of Methylomirabilis sp. (SeqCode). Classification (GTDB taxonomy): domain Bacteria; phylum Methylomirabilota; class Methylomirabilia; order Methylomirabilales; family Methylomirabilaceae; genus Methylomirabilis. The sequence goes on along the minus strand of JBGQIR010000003.1, from coordinate 27,631 downwards.
ACCGGTGCGGATCGGGAGGCGCCTGGTGATTCAACCTTCCTGGGAGCGCACTCCCGTGAAGGAGGGTGACATCATAGTGGAGCTTGACCCTGGAATGGCCTTTGGTACCGGGCAGCATGCCACGACAAGGATGTGCCTTGAATTGCTCGAAGAGGCCATGGAGCAGTTCAGAGTTCACGGTTCAGAGTTCAGAGATCATGGTTCAAAGCTGAAGGGCCGAAACGTGAAATCTATGAACTATGAACTACGAACTCCGAACCGTGGACCGGCGGTGCTGGACCTCGGGACGGGCTCTGGGCTGCTGGCGATAGCCGCGCTCCGATTCGGTGCGGGGAGAGTCCTTGCCCTGGACACCGACAAAGTGGCCTGTCGGACTGCCTCGGAGAACATCAGACGCAACGGAGGGGACGGCCAGATCATCGTGAAGCACGGTTCGCTCGAGGCGGCCGGCAGACGGACGCATGACGTGATCCTTGCCAACCTGACGGCCGAACAGCTCATCAACCTGGCCCCTCGCCTCACGCGGTCATTGCGGTCCAGGGGCCGCCTGATCACGTCGGGGATCCTGAGGCATCAGGAGCGGAAAGTGGCGGAGACGTTCCGAGGATGCGGCCTGGTTGTGGAACGGGTGCGGCGAGGCCGCGAATGGGTTGGTCTGATGTTTCGCCGAGCCGCGGCGTCTCCTCGTGGCGCGCGCTGATGCGGCCAAAGTCACTCCACCGGTTCTGTGTGGAGCCGGCTCAGCTCTCGGGAGGCCGGGTCCGCTTCTCCAGCGAGCAGACACATCAAATCGTCCGGGTGTTGAGAATGCGTCCCGGAGACACCGTGGCCGTCTTCGACGGCACTGGCGCTGAACATGAGGCCGAACTGATCACCCTCAGCGACGGCGAGGCCACCGCGCGTGTCAAAGGGATCCGGGCGACCGTGCCGGAGCCCGCGCTCCGGCTGACCCTCCTTCAGGGTCTACCGAGGACCGAGAAGATGGAGCTGATCGTCCAGAAGGCGACCGAGCTTGGAGTCTACAGGATCGTGCCCCTTCTTTGCGCGCGGAGTGTGTCCAAAGGCTCCGGTCGCCTGCCGAGGTGGCGAACCATCGCGCGGGAGGCCGCAGAGCAGTGCGGCCGAGCCGTCGTTCCGACGATCGGCGACCCGGTTCCTTTCACCGGCTTCTTTGCCGCTGAGGGGGGCGTTGCGCTTCGCGGGATCGCGCTGTGGGAAGATGAGGAAAGGAGGAGCTTGAGGGAGGCATTGAAGCTCATGGTCCATGCCGAGCGCCTGCACCTGCTCGTCGGGCCGGAGGGTGGCCTGGAACCGGACGAGGTAAGCCTGGCCGGAGATCGAGGGCTTGTCACTGCGTCGGTGGGCCGACGGACCTTGCGAACCGAAACCGCCACGCTGGTGGCGTTGGGCGTCATCCAGTACCAGTTGGGCGATTTGGGATTGCCCAGAGGAAGCTGAGCCTGTGGCCGAAGAAACGCTCTATCTCATCGACGGCAGCTCCTACCTGTTCAGGGCCTACCATGCGCTTCCGCCCCTCAGCAACAGCAAAGGTCTGCCGACCGGGGCCGTGTACGGGTTCACCAACATGCTCCTGAAGATCATCCGGGAAAAGCGTCCGGAGGCCCTGGTCGTGGTCTTCGATACGCCTGGGCCGACCGAACGGCATGAGCGGTTCGCCGACTACAAGGCCAATCGCGCCGAGATGCCGGACGAGCTGAGCCGGCAGCTCCCATACGTCCATCGCGTGGTGGAGGCGATGCGGATTCCGCTCCTCATGCAAATGGGCCAGGAGGCGGACGACCTGATCGGCTCGCTGGCGAGTCGGGCAGCGGCGGAGGGCCGCCGGGTGACCATCGTCAGTGCAGATAAGGACATGCTCCAACTGGTGAGCCCCACGATACAGGTCTATGATTCGATGAAAGAGAAGGTCTATGGGGAGCCGGAGGTCTTGGAGCGCTTCGGCGTGGCGCCCTGTCAGGTGGCGGAGGTGATGGGGCTGATGGGTGATCCGATCGACAACATTCCCGGGGTGCGCGGGATCGGGGAGAAGACCGCCAGGACCCTCATCCAACAGTTTGGGACCATCGAGGAGACGCTGGCGCGAATTTCCGAGGTGAAATCGGCGAAGGTCCGAGAGATCTTGAGGAGCCAGGTCGAGCAGGCCCGCCTCAGCCGGAGTTTGGCCGTGATCAGGACCGATCTTCCTCTGGAGCTGGACCTCGGACGGTCGACGCTGCAGGAGCCTGATGCGGCTGCCCTGCAGGCCCTCTTTCGGGAGCTGGAGTTCACGGGCCTCCAGCGTGCCTTCACCCCTCGGGCCTCGTCCGGGTCGCTACACTTGGTCGCCCTTGATCGCAAAGAGGAGGCCGATGAAGTGGATGAGGCTGTCAGGAATCTCTTGGCATCCAACGAGGTGGCCATCGCCGTCGTGGTGGGGGGCAGTAAGCGCGTCGGAGGGCGACTGCGAGGTCTTGCCTGCTATGTTGAGCCGGGCGTCGCAGCCTGCCTATTCGCTGGCCCGACGGCCCACACGGGGCTGGAGCGCCTGCGTCCCGTCTTGGCAGGCGAAAGACCAGGGAAGATCGGCCATGACCTGAAACGGACTGTGACCACCCTTCGGAACGAAGGCATCGTCATGAGAGGACTCGCCTTTGACACCATGGTGGCCTCCTATCTCTTGAACCCTAACCGGTCAGATCACTCGCTTCAGGCGGTGGCGCTTGAGCAGTTGGCCGTCAAGCCGGAGGCGGGATCATCAGCCGAGGGGATGACTGAGAGCTCGGAGGAGGTGATGCGGCGAGCGGCCGAAGAGGCTCATTTGGCGTGCCAACTGAAGGAGGTCATGCTCCCAAAGCTTCAAGCGTCGGGGCTCGTTCCGCTATTTCAGACGATCGAGATGCCCTTGATCGAGGTTCTGGCCTCGATGGAGATGGTCGGGTTCAAGGTTGATGGCGATCAGCTCCGCGAGTTGGGGAAGGAGCTTCAGATGCAGCTCGGCCAGCTCGAATCCCGGATCTTCGCCCTGGCCGGTGAGCGTTTCAACATCAATTCTCCCAAACAGTTGGCCGATGTGTTGTTTCAGCGACTTCAGCTCAAGCCACTGAAGCGGACCAAGACCGGCTATTCCACCGATATGGAAGTGCTCCAGCGGTTGGCCAGGACTCATGAATTACCTGCAGAAGTCCTGAATTATCGCAGCCTCGCAAAGCTCAAATCGACCTACGTCGATGTCCTCCCGCAGCTCGCCGATCAACAGACCGGCCGAGTCCACACTTCGTTCAATCAGACGGTGGCGGCCACGGGACGCTTGAGTTCCAGCGAGCCGAACCTCCAGAACATCCCGGTGCGAAGCGAGCTGGGGCGACGGATCCGGCGGGCCTTCGTCGCCGAGAGGGGGCATTGGCTCCTCTCGGCAGATTACTCCCAGATCGAGCTGCGGGTGTTGGCGCACCTTTCCGAGGATCAGGCATTGATCGCCGACTTCGCGGCCGATGCCGACGTCCACCGCAACACCGCGGCCGAGGTGTTCGCCGTGGGGCCCGAGGCGGTGACGGCCGAGATGCGGCGGCGGGCGAAAGCGATCAACTTCGGCATCATCTATGGAATGAGCCCGTATGGTCTGGCCGCGGACCTCGGGATTTCTCAGGAAGAAGCGGCTCTCTACATCGAACGCTACTTTCAGATCTATCGGGGGGTCAAGGCATTTATCGACCGAACGGTGCAGGAGGCGAGGGAGCATGGCTTCGTGTCCACGCTCTGGGGACGCCGCCGGGCTATTCCGGAGCTGCAGAGCTCCAACCAGGCGGTCCGGCAACTCGGAGAGCGGTTGGCGGTGAACACCCCGATTCAGGGGTCGGCTGCCGACCTTATCAAGGTGGCGATGATCGCCATTTTCCGGCGCCTGAAGCGGGAAGGCCTGGGCACCAGGTTGATCCTTCAGATCCACGACGAGCTCTTGTTCGAGGTCCCTGAGGCAGAGTTGGAGGTGGCGCGGAGGGTGGCTGCAGGGGAGATGGAGCGGGCAACATCGCTGCGCGTTCCCCTGAAGGTGGATCTCGGCGTGGGGTCGAATTGGGCCGAGGCTCACGGATCGTAAGCGGGAGCCGGATGTATGTTGGTAGTGGGCCTTACGGGTGGCATCTGTTCTGGCAAGAGCACAGTCGCCGCCATGTTCGAGCGGCTGGGCGCCGTCGTCATCGATGCGGATCGTGTCGCTCACGAGCTGCAGGTGCCAGGGCAGCCGCTCTTTGAGGCGATCGTGTCGGCATTCGGCCGGCAGATTGTGGGAGAAGATGGACGGATCGACCGCCGACGGCTGGGCGCCATCGTCTTCTCGGACCCCAAGGCCCGTGCCCGGCTGGAGGAGATCCTCCATCCCGCCATCGTCGAGGAGTGCGAGCGCCGGATCCAGCAGGCGCGCGCCTCCGGGGCGGCCGTCTGTCTCTTGGACGCTGCGCTCCTGATTGAGAGCGGAAGGCATGCCCGCTTTGACAGGATGGTCCTCATCGAGGTCAGCGAAGCCGTCCAGCTCGAGCGGCTGATGGCCCGCATGGGCCTGAGCCGGGAGGAGGTGATGCAGCGCATCAGGTCGCAGATGCCGCTGGAGGAGAAGCGTCGCCATGCGAAGTTCGTCATCGAGAATGGAGGATCGCTTAAAGAGACGGAGCGCCAGGTGAGGGCTGTGTGGAAACAACTGTCCGCCGAGGCTTCATCGAGAGCGGCCGACTGAACCTTCGGGGAGCTCATTCGAATTGAACTCAGGCCGAGGGGCTCGTTGCGTTCTGACCCGGACCGCTGACGACCGATTGCCCCCGAAAGGCGTTGAAAAAAGGCTTGACAAAGGACAAGGGCCTCTCTACACTGAAATCGAAAATCTCGCTGAGGATTCAACTTCTATTGAGCGTCTGGGCTCGTGAAGCATTCCCGTGGATTTCACGGGCCGTCGAGCATGATGCTGCCTGAGATCTGACCTATCTTGCTCTCCGATTCAGACCGTTGTTTCCCACGCTTCCGGCAGGGCTCCTTTTCCTGGTGACCGGGCCGCCACGTTGATGTGCGCCACTCGGTGATCGGTCACAGGTAAGGGCGGGTACCAGATCGAAATCGCGAAACAGGATCATCATTAACAACATCATTGAGGAGTAGGAGTGCGCGTAGATGGCCTCACCAGCGTCTGAACCGACTAGGCGATCCACTACTGCATCAGAAGCGAAGGAGACGGTCGCGGCCCTTCCCAAGGGGGGATCGATGAACATCGTCGAGTTGAAGGAAAAGACCATCTCTGAGCTGAATTCCATTGCCAGGAGCCTGAATGTGGTGGGCGCCAGTGGTCTCCGCAAGCAGGAACTGATCTTCAAGATCCTTGAGGCACAAACGGAGAAAAGCGGGCTGATCTTCGCAGAAGGAGTGCTGGAGGTCCTCCCCGACGGATTCGGATTCCTGCGGGCGCCGGACTACAACTACTTGCCAGGGCCGGACGACATCTACGTTTCGCCATCACAGATCCGACGTTTCGATCTCAGGACCGGCGATACGGTGTCGGGGCAGGTCCGACCCCCCAAGGAAGGGGAACGCTACTTCGCCCTCCTCAAGGTCGAGGCCGTCAACTTTGAAAATCCGGAGCTGATCAAGGAGAAAGTCCTCTTCGATAATCTGACCCCTCTTTTCCCGAATCAGCGGATTCGGCTGGAGACCACCCCTGATGAGATGAATATGCGAGTGATGGATCTCCTCACCCCGATCGGGAAGGGGCAGCGCGGCCTGATTGTCGCCCCGCCGAGGACGGGGAAAACCATTCTCCTCCAGAAGATCGCGAACAGTATCACCAAGAACCATCCCGAGGTGATCTTGATCGTTCTCCTGATCGACGAGCGGCCAGAGGAGGTGACCGATTTCCAGCGCTCCGTGAAGGCTGAGGTGGTGAGCTCAACCTTCGACGAACCGGCCACGCGCCACGTGCAGGTGGCCGAAATGGTGATCGAAAAGGCCAAGCGGTTGGTGGAGCATAAGCGGGATGTGGTGATCCTTCTGGACTCCATCACGCGGTTGGGGCGGGCGTACAACACCATTGTCCCGCCGAGCGGCAAGGTCCTCTCTGGCGGCGTGGACAGCAACGCGCTGCAGCGCCCCAAGCGGTTCTTCGGAGCGGCGCGGAACATCGAGGAGGGTGGAAGCCTCACGATCATGGCCACGGCCCTCATCGACACCGGTAGCCGGATGGACGATGTGATCTTTGAGGAGTTCAAGGGTACCGGCAACTGCGAACTCGTCCTGGATCGAAGGTTGGTGGACAAGCGGGTCTTCCCTGCCATCGATATCTTCCGGTCAGGCACGCGCAAAGAGGAACTCCTGCTGACACAAGAGGAGCTCCACCGGATGTGGGTCCTTCGCAAGGTCCTCCAGACCATGGGTGTGGTGGAGGCAATGGAACTCCTTCTTGAGAAGTTGAAGGAAGCCAAGAGCAACGAGGAGTTCTTGAGGGCCATGAATTCTTGAGTGATTTCCCCCGAACAGATGCCACCCAACAGCCCGCCGAGAGGACGGGCTGTTTTGCATTGAGCGGGCTCAGCCTTTGGACGTATAATGACGACGCGTCTAGCGTACTGAACAATCAGGAGGTTCTAGGGAGGGACGATTATGAAACCCGGTATCCACCCCAACTATCAACCGACCACGGTCACGTGCGCCTGCGGTGAGGTGGTCCACACCCGCTCCACCGTGCCTGCTCTACGAGTGGAGATCTGCTCAAAATGCCACCCGCTGTTCACCGGCCGCCAGAAGCTGATCGACACTGAGGGGCGGGTCGATCGGTTCCTGAGGAAGTATCGCAGGAAGCCGAAGGAGGCCGAGCTGGCTGCTGAGGCCGCCTCTGCTGATGCGCCGACAGTGGTTCCGGAGGAGGCAGCCCCATAATCGCGGTGTCGTTCGTTTGAGAGGGTGATCTCGATGCCCGAACTGGTAGAGCGCCTGAAGGCCGTCGAGGAGCGGTTTCAGGAGATCGTCCAGCAGATGGGTGATCCCGTTGTCATCGGGGATCAACCTCGCTTCCAGCGGCTGGCCAAGGCACATGCGGATCTGGAACCGCTCGTGGAGGCATACCGGCGGTATCGTAAGCTCCTTGCCGATACAGAGGAGGCGAAGACGCTGCTCGGCAGCGGAGCCGAGGATGACATGCGTGAGCTCGCGGAGACGGAGGTGCAGGATCTGGCCGTCAAGCGGGAGAAGCTGGAAGAGGAGTTGAAGGTTCTGTTGCTTCCGCGGGATCCTGCCGACGAGAAAGACATCATCCTGGAGATTCGCGCCGGAGCTGGAGGCGACGAAGCCGCGCTGTTCGCGGCGGAGCTGGCCAGGATGTACAGCCGATTCGCTGAGTCCCGGGGCTGGAAGGTGGAGATCCTCTCTTCGCATCAGACTGGTGTCGGTGGCGTGAAGGAGGCGATCCTTGGCATCGAGGGGCGCGGGGCCTACAGCCGCCTCAAGTTCGAGAGCGGCGTCCATCGGGTGCAACGGGTGCCTGTCACGGAATCGAGTGGACGGATTCACACCTCCACCGTCACCGTGGCGGTTCTGCCTGAGGCGGAGGAGGTGGAGGTACAAATTGACCCCAAAGATCTCCGGATCGATGTCTTCCGCTCCACCGGTCCCGGGGGTCAGTCTGTCAACACCACTGATTCGGCTGTCCGGATCACGCACCTGCCGACCGGGATGGTGGTCAGCTGCCAGGACGAGAAGTCGCAACACAAGAACCGGGCCAAGGCAATGAAGGTCTTGCGGGCCCGGTTGCTCGAGCTGGCCAGGGCGGAGAAGGAGGCGGAGATTTCCCAGGCGCGACGTCAGCAGGTCGGGACGGGGGATCGGAGTGAGCGGATACGCACGTATAATTTCCCCCAGGGTCGGGTCACTGACCATCGGATCGGTCTCACGCTTCATAGCCTCCAGCGAATCTTGGAGGGGGATCTGGAGGAGCTGATTAGCTCGCTCGCGGCGCACGATCAGTCTGAACGATTGAGGGCCTTGATTTGAAAATGGGATTCATGACCTCGAAGGAAGTGCGGGGTGCCGACGAGTCCCCGTCCGTACTTACGGATTCGGTGCCCGCCACCTGTTCTGGATCCGGCAGTGACGGTTATACGTACCGGCGTCTGGTTGAGCGGCTGCTGCGGGCCGGCGTGGAGAGCGCGTTGCTCGACGCTGCCTGCCTCATGGAAGCCGCCTCAGGGATCCCGCGGTGGCGCTTCATCTTGGAACCAGAGCGATCAATCGCTTCCGGGAGATCTGGTCTCCTTGAATCGATGCTATCCCGTCGCGAGGCAAGAGAGCCGATCGCTTACGTCCTCGGGGTGAAAGAGTTTTGGTCCCTTTCCCTCAGGGTAAGCCGCGGGGTCCTGATCCCTCGGCCGGAGACCGAAACGCTGGTGGAAGCCGTCCTCGACAAAATCCGTTCCAGGTTCCAGGTTCCAGGTTCCAAGTTAGGAAAAGTTCCAGGGGCCAAGTTCCACGTTCCAAGTGTAGAACCCGGAACCCGGAATCTTGAACCTGGAACTGCGAAGCCGAACCCGGAACCCGAAACCCGGAACCCGGAACTTAGGATTGTGGATCTTGGCACCGGCTCTGGCGCTATCGCCCTCGCGTTAGCCATGGAAGTCCCTCATGCGCGCATCTATGCTCTCGAACGCTCTTCAGGGGCCATAAGGACTGCCAGGCGAAACGCGGAAGCGTTGGGACTGACGGACAGAGTTCACTGCATGCAGGGCGACCTGTTTGGGCCGTTTCGTGCCGATCTCGGTGCAGGAGGATTTGATCTGATCGTCTCAAATCCGCCCTACATCCCCTCGGGTGCCCTTGCCGAGCTACCGCCTGAGGTTGCCGCCTACGAGCCCCTCGAGGCCGTCGACGGCGGCCCTGACGGCCTCCGCTATCACAAGAGAATCATCGAAGAGGCACCAGACTGTCTTCGCGAAGATGGCTGGTTAGCCCTCGAAATCGGCGATGGTCAGGCGTCCGCCGTCCTGGGACTGATCCGGAGGACCGAGGCGTTCGGACCGGCCGAGGTGAGGCAGGACCTCGGCGGTCGTGATCGAGTCGTCCTCGCGCGCCGGAGAGCGAGGCCACATGGATAAGCTGATCATCAAAGGCGGGGCTCCTCTCAGGGGCCAGGTGGAAGCCGGTGGCGCGAAGAACGCTGCCCTGCCCGCCATGGCTGCCTCTTTGCTGACGGATCAGCCGATCCGGCTCCTTCGCGTTCCCCAACTGGGCGACGTGAGAACGGTCATCACCCTCCTCAGCCATCTGGGCGTCAGGGTGGAAGGGTTTGGCCAGGAAGCCTTAACCCTCTGCGCAGATCATCTCGGCCAATTCGAAGCTCCTTACGGGCTGGTCAAGACGATGCGGGCATCGGTATTGGTTCTGGGCCCCTTGCTGGCTCGGTTCGGCCGGGCACGGGTCTCATTGCCGGGGGGTTGTGCCATCGGCCCCCGGCCGATCAATATGCATCTCGCCGGGCTGGAGAAGATGGGCGCCAGGATCAGTCTGGATTCCGGATACGTGGAAGCGAAGGCGCCACGCCTGAGGGGCGCCAGAATTGCCTTCGATGGCCAGACCGTCACCGGCACCGAGAACCTGATGATGGCCGCTGTCCTCGCAGACGGGGTCACCGTGCTGGAACACGCGGCGTGCGAGCCCGAGGTGGCTGATCTGGCCACGCTCCTGAATCACATGGGCGCGAGGGTCGAGGGCGCCGGGACCCCGACGATCAGCATCGAGGGTGTCGATAGCCTGCAAGGGGCAGAGCACGAGGTGATCCCGGACAGAATCGAGGCCGGAACCTTCATGGTCGCAGCCGCCATCACCGGCGGCGATGTGACAATCAACCGCTGTCTTCCGTGGCATCTGGAAGTCATTACCGGCAAACTGTAAGAGGCTGGCGTCGGCGTAGAGGAGGGAGATCGAAGCCTGCACGTCTTGGCGGACGGGCCGGTGCGTGGAGTCAACATCAAGACGCATCCGTACCCCGGTTTTGCCACCGATATGCAGGCGCAGATAATGGCTCTCATGTCCACCGCCGAAGGGACAAGCGTCATCACCGAAACGGTCTTTGAGAATCGGTTCATGCATGTGAACGAGCTGTTGAGAATGGGCGCCGACATCAAGGTCATTGGGACTGCCGCTTTCGTGAATGGGGTCCCGAGGCTCTCGGGCGCGCCGGTGATGGCCACCGACCTTCGTGCGAGCGCCTCGCTGGTTCTGGCGGGATTAGCCGCCGATGGGGTCACGACGCTCTCGCGGGTCTATCATCTTGATCGGGGATATGAGTCGCTTGAGCAGAAGCTCCTCGGTCTGGGCGCCAGCATCGAACGGGTGCCGGAATGATAACCAGTTGCAGGTTCCAAGTGCCAGGTGCCAAGTTGGGGACCCGGACCTTGGAACTTCCTTAACCCGGAACTCGGAACTTGGAACATGGAAGCTGCGAAGAATGAGCTGATCGCCATCGCGCTCCCGAAGGGCCGGCTCCTGATCAACGCCCTTCAACTGTTTGAGGGGATGGGGATCTCCTGCGTGAGAGCGTTCTCCGATTCGCGCCGCTTGATCTGTGAAGACCAGGATCGACACCTTCGGTTCCTCACGCTGAGGCCTGCCGACATCCCGACCTACGTCGAGCACGGGGCTGCCGACATGGGGATCGTGGGGAAGGATCAGCTTCTCGAGCAGCACCGGGATGTCTACGAACCCCTCGATCTCGGCTTCGGCGCCTGCCGGCTGGTTGTGGCCGAGCCGGCCGCATTGCACGAGAAGGACGACCCTCGTTCCTGGTCGTACCTGAGGGTCGCCACCAAGTATCCGAACCTCGCCGAGCAGTTCTTCAGCCGTAAGGGCATCCAGGCGGAGATCATCAAGTTGACCGGTTCTCTCGAACTTGCCCCGCTTGTGGGGCTTGCGGAACGGATCGTTGACCTGGTGGCGACCGGCCAGACCCTGAAGGAGAACGGGCTGGTTGAGGTCGAGGAGATCGCCAGAGCCACGGCGCGGCTCATCGTCAATCGCGCAAGCCTGAAGACGAAGTACCTCAGGGTCCAGGCGCTGATCGAGCAGATTCGGAAGCAGGTAGAACGGCGTCTGGAAGGGGCGCGCGGATGAAGCTGCTGACGGCGGGGTCGCGCGAGTGCGAGGCCTTCTTTGCGCGCCTCAGGGGGCGACAGGGTACCATGCCTGCCGAGGTCGAGCAGTCCGCTCGCGCCATCCTGGAGAGCGTCAAGACGCGTGGTGACGCAGCCCTCTTCGAGCAGGCGGAGCGGTTCGATGGCGTTCGCCTCGATCCGGGCTCGGTGAGGGTGGCGCCCGAGGAGATCAGGGACGCGTATGCTGCTCTGGCGCCGGCGTCCCTGGAAGCGCTGAAGACAGCGGCGTCCCGGATCAGGGCATTCCATTCTCGACAACTTCGTGCGTCCTGGTTTTCGGAGGAAGACGGGGCGATCGTCGGGCAGCTTTGCCGGCCGCTGGGGCGGGTGGGAATCTATGTCCCCGGTGGCACGGCGGCCTACCCATCCACGGTGATCATGTGTGCGATCCCTGCCGCGATTGCCGGCGTCCCGGAGATTGTGATGTGCACGCCGGTGCGCCGAGATGGCAGGGTGGCTTCAGCGGTTCTGGTCGCCGCCGACCTGGCCGGTGTCAGCGCGATCTACAAAGTGGGAGGTGTTCAGGCGGTGGCCGCCATGGCCTATGGGACCGCTTCGATCCCGAAGGTGGATAAGATCGTCGGGCCAGGGAATGTCTACGTCGCAGCGGCCAAGCGTTTGATCTTCGGACAGGTGGGGATCGATCTGATCGCCGGCCCTACGGAGCTGTTGATCATTGCTGACGAGGAGGCCAGGGCAGCTTGGGCTGCCGCCGATCTCCTGTCCCAGGCCGAGCACGATCCCCTCTCCAGCGCCGTGCTCCTCACACCCTCCCAAAGGCTGGCCGAGGAGGTGTTGGACGAAGTGAAACGCCAGGTGACCACGTTGCCTAGGCGGCAAATTGCCGAGGCCTCCCTTGAAGCATTTGGGGCGACCGTCGTCGTGAGGGATCTGGACGAGGCGGCCGATCTGGGCAACCAGTTGGCGCCGGAACATCTGGAGCTCATGGTGAAGGATCCGTGGGCGCTGCTGCCCCGAGTCAAGCATGCCGGGGCCATCTTCATGGGTGGGACGAGCCCGGAAGTGTTGGGCGACTACGTGGCTGGGCCGAATCATGTCCTGCCGACGAGCGGGACGGCACGCTTCGCCTCATCCCTTTCCGTGGACGATTTTCAACGCCGGACGTCTCTGATCGCCTTCAGCAGGGAGGCGTTGGAGGCGCTCGAGCCAGCGATGGTGGAGTTGGCCCGCTTGGAAGGGCTCGAGGCCCACGCAAGGGCGGCGACGATAAGGTGCGAGGGGCGAGGTCCGAAGTGCGAGGTGCGAGAGGAGCCCACTCCGCACCCCGCACCCCGCACGCCGCACGTACCATGAAGCCGCCCCGCGTTCTCGATCTCGTCAAGGCTGAAGTCCGGGGACTCACGGCGTATCGGGCTGAGGAGCCACGACCCGATCTTGTGAAGCTGGATGCGAACGAGAGCCCATTCCCCCTCCCGGAGAGACTTCGCCAGGATCTGCTCCACTCTCTCGAGCAGGTGGAGGTCAACCGCTATCCCGATCCGAAGGCAGATCGGCTCCGATCAGTCCTCGCCACCGAGCATGGGGTCGGGCCGGGGCAACTTGTTCTGGGCAATGGGTCCGATGAACTGATCCAAGTGCTGCTGCTTGCAATCGGAGGCCCAGGCGCGACCGTTCTCGCCCCGGTCCCGACCTTTTCGATGTACGAATTGATCGCGAGGAGTCAAGGCCTTCACTTCGAAGGGGTCCCACTGGGGTCCCGCTTCGAGCCTGACCTGCCCGCGATGATCGAGGCCATCGAACGGACGGGCCCCAAGGTCGTCTTTCTCGCCACGCCCAACAACCCGACGGGCGGCATCTTCTCTGAGGCGGAGATCCTCAAGATCCTGGCCGCAACCCCCGGAGTGGTCGTCGTCGATGAAGCCTACGGCCCCTACGCCGGCAGGACAATGCTGCCGCACCTGGTCGACCAGGAGCGACTGGTGATCCTCCGCAGCCTCTCCAAGATCGGGTTGGCCGGCCTTCGGATAGGGTACATCATGACCCATCCGACGCTCGCTGCCGAGCTGGAGAAGGTCCGACTCCCATTCAATGTGAATGCCTTCTCCCAGGCGGCAGCCGTCGTGCTACTGGCCCATCGCGAGTGGATCGACGCCAATGTTCGTGAGGCCCTCCGCGAGCGGACACGGGTCGAGAGGCGGTTGGTGGGGCTTGCCGGGGTAGAGGTCTTCCCGTCAGAAGCCAACTTTATTCTTTTCCGGACCAGGCTTCCTGGTGCTCATGTGTTCGAGGGGTTGTTGGCGGAAGGCATCCTGGTGCGGAATCTGGGATCAGTGCCTGGCCTGAGCAACTGCTTGCGGGTCACGATCGGTACGGCGGAAGAGAACGATCGGTTCCTGGATGGAGTGACGGGGGTGATGACGCAGTATGAGAGGTGCGAAGTGCGGGGTGCGAGGTGCGAAGGGGAACTGAAGAAGGCGGAGATCGGATGATGGGCAGGACAGCGTTGGTCCGAAGGAAAACCTCGGAAACCGATGTGGCGGTGGAGCTGAACCTGGATGGGGCGGGCCGGCACGAGGTTCATACGCAGATCCCCTTCCTTGACCATATGTTGGCTCAATTGGCAAAGCATGGCCTCTTCGACCTCAGCCTCAATGCGAAGGGGGACCTCCAGGTCGATCTGCACCACACCGTCGAGGATGTGGGGATCGCCCTCGGCGAAGCGTTCGCGCAGGCCATGGGTGACAAGCGTGGCATCCGGCGCTTTGCCTCGGCCCTTGTTCCCCTGGACGAGGCGCTGGCCCAGGTGGTGACCGACATCAGTGGGCGCCCCTATTTCGTCTATCAGGCGCCAAAGCTGACCGGATGGATCGGAGATTTCGACGTCTCCCTGGTGAAGGAGTTCATGCGCGCCTTCGCTATGAATATGAAGGTGAACCTCCACATCTCGATTCTCTATGGCGAGAACCTGCACCACTGCGTCGAGGCGATCTTCAAGGCGTTGGCCAGAGCTCTTGACCAAGCGACAGGTATCGACCCTCGGATTGCGGAGGTCCCATCGACGAAGGGGAGTCTGTGAAAAGAAAGTTCCAGGTTCCAAGTTCCGAGTTCCGAGTACAGGACCTGGAACTGCGAAGCTGAACATGGAACCTGGAACGAGGTGACCATGATCGCCATCATCGATTCCGGCATCGCGAATCTCCGGAGTGTGCAGAAGGGGCTCGAGCGGGTCGGGGCCGACGCCAAGATCGTGGAGGATTCGAGGACGCTTCGAGACGCTTCGGGCATCGTCCTGCCCGGGGTGGGTGCGTTTCGCGACGGGATCACGAAGCTTCGGGACGGTGGCTTCGTCGAGCCGCTGCTCCACGCAATAGACGCTGGGAAGCCGGTTCTTGGCATCTGCTTAGGACTTCACTTCCTCTTCAGTGAGAGCGAGGAGTTCGGGCATCACAAAGGCCTCAATGTCATCAAGGGTCGGGTGGTCCGATTCCCGGAAGCGGTCTTACCCCCGAGTGCAGGCGGCAGTACGGCACGGCTGAAGATTCCGCACATGGGGTGGAACCAGATCCGGATCGAGCGGCCCGCCCCGATCTTCAAAGGCATTCCTGACGGTGGATTCTTCTACTTCGTCCACTCCTACTACGTGCAACCCGAGGATGAAAGCGTGATCGCCGCCACCACCGAGTACGGCCTGCGCTTCACCTCTGTCCTCTGGCGAGATAACCTTTTTGCTTGCCAGTTTCATCCCGAAAAGAGCCAGGGCCTCGGCTTGCAGCTGTTGAAGAACTTCGCGTCGCTCACCTAGATGTTGGTCATCCCGGCGATTGACCTGAAAGGGGGTCAGGTCGTTCGGCTGGCCCAGGGCGATCCCCTCCGGCAGATTTCCTATGCGAGCGATCCGATCGCTGTGGCCCAGCGGTGGGAGAGTGAGGGGGCGCCGATGCTGCATCTGGTCGATCTTGACGGGGCCTTTTCCGGAAGGCCGGAGCAACTGCGGGTTGCCGCCGAAGTGGCCAGGGCGGTTAAGGTGCCAGTGCAGCTTGGCGGCGGGCTCCGAAGTCTGGCCGCCTTGGACCAGGTCTTCGCCTCCGGCATCGAGCGCGCGGTTCTCGGGACGGCAGCGATCGAAGATGAGGGGTTTTTGGCTGCAGCGAGCCGTCGCTATCCTGGCCGGGTTATCCTGGGGATCGACGCGAGAGGAGGGAACGTCGCCGTGCGCGACTGGGCCGCCGACACGAGGCTGCTGGCGACGGAGGTGGCGGCCCGGTGGGCCGAGCTCCCGCTGGCTGCTATTATCTACACCGATATCGGGCGGGATGGGATGCTCACGGGACCGAATCTGGAAGCTCTGCGACATATGGCTCAGGCGACCAGCCACCCGCTCATTGCCTCCGGCGGCATTGCCACACTTGACGACGTGAAACGACTCGCTGCGCTTGAGCCGACTCGCATCATCGGCGCCTTGGTTGGCAAGGCCCTCTATGAGGGCAGGTTTTCGCTGAAAGAAGCGATCGCGGCCGCGGGATAGGGCATCATGCTGGCGAAGCGGATTATTCCCTGCCTTGATGTGAAGGACGGCCGTGTTGTGAAGGGGACTCGATTTGTGAACCTCCGGGACGCGGGCGATCCGGCAGAGGTGGCAGCCCTGTATGACCAGCAGGGGGCAGATGAGTTGGTCTTTCTCGATATCACCGCCTCCTATGAGAGGCGGGAGATTCTTCTGGGGGCTGTCCGGCGGACGGCCGAGATGGCCTTTACCCCCCTCACGGTGGGTGGCGGAGTCCGGACGGTTGAGGATATCCGGGCCCTTCTTCTGGCAGGCGCGGACAAGGTGTCCCTTAACACTTCGGCAGTCGAGCGACCGGAGTTGATCACCGAGGCGGCCATGCGATTCGGCAGTCAGTGCATCGTCCTCGCCATCGACGCGAAGCAAATCAACCACAGTTCCAGGTTCCAGGTTCCAGGTTCCAGGTTGGAGAAAGTTCCAAGTTCCAAGTTCCCCATTCCAAGTGCAGAACGCGGAACGTGGAACTCAGAACCCGGAACTGCGAAGCCAAACTCGGAACTCGGAACTCAGAACTTGAAACTTCGATGGGAGGTGTACACGTACGGCGGTCGAACACCAACTGGCTTGGATGCTGTACAATGGGCGAAACGCGGAGAAGTGCTCGGGGCCGGGGAAATCCTGCTGACCAGCATGGACAAGGATGGTACCAAGGACGGTTACGACCTCGCCCTCACGAGATCTGTGACAGATGCCGTGGGGGTCCCCGTCATCGCATCGGGCGGTGCAGGCACGCTCGATCACCTCTATGAGGCGTTCGTGCTGGGAGGGGCCGACGCCGCGCTGGCCGCCTCCATCTTCCATTTCCGCGAATGGACCGTTCAGGATGCGAAAGCCTTCCTCCGCCGCCGGGGCGTCCCTGTGAGGGATTGACGTGCGATGGAACCATTCGATCCAGGCCAACTGAAGTTCGACGACTCGGGGCTGATTCCGGCCATTGTCCAGGATGTCACGAACGGGCAGGTCCTGACCCTCGCGTACATGAATCAAGAATCGCTACGGCTGACGCTGGAGACCGGCCTCACCCATTTCTACAGCCGCTCTCGCCGGCGAATTTGGCGGAAGGGGGAGGAGTCGGGGCACATCCAGCGGGTGCACGAGATCTACTTTGATTGCGACGAGGACGCCTTGCTTGTCAAAGTCGAGCAGGTGGTTGCGGCCTGCCATACCGGTCGCCGGTCATGTTTCTTCCGCCGCCTTCATCCCTCGTCTGAGGTGTCGGAAGAGCTTGTGCAACGGCAGTTCGATCCTGAGACGGTCTACGGGGGGAGTCTCGCGATCCTCCAACAGATCTTTGAGGTCATCGAGGATCGAAAGGCCAATCCGAAAGCCGATTCGTACGTCTCAAGCCTGTTCGCGAAGGGACAGGATCAGATTCTCAAGAAGGTGGGCGAGGAGACGGCCGAGTTGGTGGTGGCCTCCAAGAATGGAAAACCGGGAGAGATTATCTACGAGATGGCAGACCTCTGGTTTCACACGCTCGTCCTGCTGGGGTATCACGGGATCACGCCGCCGGAGATGGCTCAGGAATTGCGAAAACGCTACGGAAAGACGAGTAAAGAGGAGTATCGCTAAGGCGTGGACACCTGTCTCTTTTGTAAAATCGCTAAGCGGGAACTTCCCGGGAAGATCGTCTATGAGGATGACGAGTCCGTTGCCTTTGAAGATATCAATCCGAAGGCCCCAGTCCATATTGTAATTATTCCCCGCCGACACCTTGCGACACTCCTGGACGCGAAAGAGGGTGATGACCGGCTGCTCGGGCACCTCCTTTTAGTGGCGAACGTCATTGCAAGGCAGAATGGCATCGCAGAGCGAGGCTTCCGGCTGGTCCTGAATTGCAACAGCGAGGGGGGACAAGCGGTGTTTCACTTGCATGTCCATTTGCTGGGAGGGCGAGCCCTTCGTTGGCATCCAGCCTAGTGAAAATTATTGACAATCGCGCCTGATCGGTGCGACAATGTAAATAATTTGTAAAAAAAGTCGCCCGTTGACCCCCTGCTCTCATTGAGAATCTTCTCGAAATATGGTTCATAACAGTGCTACAAATAAGGGGGTGTGAAGGGGATGCCGAGTGTAACGGTCAAGGGGGACGAGTCGTTTGAGAGTGCCCTCCGCCGTTTCAAGAAGCAGTGCGAAAAAGCGGGGGTTTTGTCGGAACTCCGCAAGCGGGAGCATTACGAGAAGCCCAGCGTCCGCCGCAAGAAAAAGGCAATGGCCGCCAGAAAGAAGGCCCTGAAGCGTATCCGCTTTTTTGTTGTGGAGTAGACCGTGGGGGTCTTAAAGGCCCGATTGGCGGGAGACCTCAAGGAGGCCCTCAAGAGCGGTGATCGCCTGAAGACGTCAGTGCTCCGTCTTCTGGTTTCACTCATCAAGAACAGGGAAATAGAAAAGCGGGGAGAGCTGGACGATCAGGAGATCATTCAGGCAGTCATCGCATCGTGCAGGCTTCGGAAGGAGGCCATCGACCCGTATGTGAAAGGCGGACGGCATGACCTGGCTGCAAAGGAGGAGGCCGAGTTGAAGCTCCTTGAGTCGTACCTGCCCCCGCCCCTCTCCTTGGAGCAGCTTCGGCACAAGGTGGAGGAGGCGATTCTGGCGGCGGGCGCCGGTTCCCTCAAGGACATGGGGAAGGTCATGGCCCTGCTGATGCCAGAGATCTCCGGTCGAGCTGATGGGAAAATCGTTAGCCAGATGGTGAAAGACGCGTTGTCGCGGCGGGACTAGTGGCGCCATCCTGTCACAACCCTTTCACTTCAAGGGGGAGGGTTCGTGGTTCAGGGGACCCGGCATCGGGTCCCTTGTTTTTTCCAGGGCTCCCTGCTCACGGTTGGATCACTCTTTCCCGTCATCCTATCAGGGCGAGTTGAGTTCTGCGCGAGGTTCGCTCCCTGCCATTTCTCGAAAGGTCCTTTCGCCGCGACCGGAGCTGTTCGGAGCAGCTTTGCATCTGATGAGTCTGAAAAATCAGGTGGACGAACACACCCTTAAAGTTCTTGAGTGGCCTGCCATCCAGGAGATGCTGGCAGCGGAGGCCGAATCACCTGTTGGAAGGGAACTGGCGCGGGGTGTCCGCCCGCTTCAGACCCTGGAGGAGGCACGAGGAGTCAGCGATCAGATTGTGGAGTTCCGGGTTCTGCTATCGAAGGAAACGGTACTTCCATTTGACCGACTCTTTGACATCAGGGAGTCAGTTCGAAGGTCTCGACCGGAAGGCGCAGTCCTGGCTCCGATCGATCTCGTCCGGATCGCGGCATCATTGGAAGCGGCAGCGTCGATCCGTCTCATCATCGCCCGATCCAGGGACGTGTGTCCGCGGCTTCATGATATCGCCTCGCGGCTGGATGGGCAACCCGAGCTTGTGGGGAAGATCCGGGCTGCCATCGAAGACACCGGAGAGGTCAAGGACACCGCGAGCCGCGAGCTGGCCCATGTGCGACGTCGGCTCCATGAACTCCGCAACCTCATTCAAAGCCGATTGCAGTCCCTGTTTGTCGATCCGGCTCTTCAGCCGTTCATCACCGAGCCGATCATCACCCTCCGGAATGAACGGTACGTGATCCTCGTCAAGCCCAACTACCGAACTGTCCTTAAAGGGGTGGTGCAGGATCGGTCTGTCAGCGGGGTGACCATCTTTCTTGAGCCGCAGCAGGTCGTTGAGCTCAACAATCAGTTACGGCTGCTACAGCGGTCCGAAGAGGAAGAGGTCAGGAAGGTGCTGGCGCTCCTCACGGTCGCGCTCAGACCCCAGATCGATGCGATTCTCGGGACGGTGCTCCTGGTGGCGGAGCTGGACGTCCGATGCGCCGCGGCGAGATGGGCGAGTAAGCTTCACTGCGCACCCCCATCCCTCAAGGAAGCGGGGCCGTTAGTTTTGCACGAGGCACGGCACCCGCTGCTACTGAAACAGGCCTCGGCGGAGGGGGAGCGAAAGGTCGTCCCTGTGAACCTCCGGGTTGGTGATGAGTTCGACGCCCTGCTCATCACCGGACCCAATACCGGTGGCAAGACGGTCGGCCTGAAGACCGCGGGGCTGCTCTCGCTCATGGCGCTGGCTGGCTTGCATCTGCCGGCCTCGACGGATTCCGAGGTCCCGTTCTTCAACGGGGTGCTGGCTGACATCGGGGATGAGCAGAGTATCGAGCAAAGCCTGAGCACATTCTCTTCTCACATCGGCCAGATTCAGCGCATCCTGGAAGCGGTGGGCCCGGGAACCCTGGTCTTGCTGGACGAGTTGGGTGCTGGCACCGACCCTGTCGAGGGGGCCTGTCTGGGGATCGCGATCCTTGAGGCGCTTTTGGAGCGGCGCGCGTTGGTCATGGCGACCTCGCATCTGGATGCCATCAAGGCCTACGCCTATTCGCATCCTCGAATCGAGAACGGCTGTGTGGAGTTCGACCTTGACACCCTGAGACCTCTGTATAAATTATCTATTGGGCTTTCCGGCCGCAGCCACGCACTTGCGATTGCATCCCGGATCGGGCTCCCGCCGTCGGTGGTCTGCCGGGCCAGGGCGATGTTGGGCGAGGGTACAGACCCGCTGCGGCTGCTGCTGGAGCGCCTGGAAGCCGAGCAGCAGCGCCTCACAGAAGAGCGTGCGGCGCTCGCGCGCGAGGTTGCCGAAACGGCGAAAGCGCGCAGCGAGGCTGAAGCACGACGTGACGCTGCGAGGGCCGAGGCGGAGCAGCTCTGCCACCAGGCTCGCCAGCAGGTCGAAGGCGCCGTCTTCGCCGCTCGTTCAGAGATCGAGCGGATAGTACAGGAGTTCAGAGCAACCGAGTCCCGCGGCCAGACGGTGAAAGCGGTTCGCGGACGGCTGACCGATCTGGAGCGACGAGCCGAGGCGGTGCTCAGCCAGGTGGCAGATCCGGATCAGGGGCCGAACATGGGTCGACCGAGTTCACCACAAGACTCCGGCGCGGCAGCCATTCGCCAGGGCCAGCACGTTCGAATCAAGGGGTTCGATCAGCGGGGAATCGTCAGTGGTGACCCCACGCCTGCGGGAGTGGTGGAGGTCCAGCTCCCCCTGGGAAGAGTGAGGGTCCCACTGGAGGCGCTCGTTCCAGACGGCTTGGCCCGCCAGGGCGAGGCCGTCCCTTCAGTCAGCGTCTCGAGGGCGATAGACGAGACCGCGGCGGAGCTGAACCTGATCGGCTGCGATGCAGAGGAAGCGTCTCGGCGTCTGGACCGCTATTTGGGGGACGCATTCTTGGCTGGCCTGCCCACCGTTCGGATCGTCCACGGAAAGGGTGGGGGAATACTGCGCAGAACCGTCGCGGAACTTCTTCAGGGCCATCCCTTGGTCGCGAGCTTCAGGCTGGCCGACTATCGGGAGGGTGGCATCGGCACTACGATTGTCGAGCTTCACTCCCAGGGCGTCCACCTGGGCGGAGCAGCGTGATGAGGACTGGCAGGCGGTGATCCCAGAAGAGGCGGTTTCCAGGGTGCTGGCCAGCACCGATATCCTGCAGCTCATTGGCAGTTACCTTCCACTGAAGCCTGCCGGACGATACCACAAGGCACTCTGCCCCTTCCACCCCGAGAAGACCCCATCCTTTATCGTGAACCCGGAGCGTCAAATCTATCACTGCTTCGGCTGCGGCGAGGGCGGGGATGCTATCGGCTTCCTGATGCGACAGGAGCACCTCAGCTTTCCGGAGGCGATCCGGTCTCTGGCAGATCGAGCCGGAATCAGCCTTCCGACCCGTTTCGCCGGAACCGGAAGAGGAGGAACGGTGCGGGAGGAGGATGGGCGCCTCCCGCTGCTGGAGATTCATAAGGCCGCGGCGGAGTTTTTTCGACAGCAGCTCAACCATCAAACGGACGGCGCGGCTGCGCGTGCATATCTGGGCGGGCGCGGCATTCCCGAATCGGTGGTTGAGCAGTTTGGGCTCGGCTACGCGTCGGCCTCTTGGGAAGGATTGCTCCGCCACCTCCTGCGCAAAGGTTTCTCCAAGGGGCAGGTGGAACGGGCGGGGCTGGCCCTCGCGCGCAAGGAGGGGAGCGGGGCGTACGACCGCTTCCGGAGCCGTCTGATGATCCCGATCTGCGATTCGGCGGGCAAGGTGATCGCCTTCGGCGGTCGCGCGCTTGATGGCGCGGAGCCGAAGTACCTGAACTCTCCCGAAACCCCCATCTATAGGAAGGGAGCGCACCTGTTTGGCCTTCACTTAGCGGCTGCAGCGATTCGCGATCGGGGGTCGGCTCTCGTGGTGGAGGGGTATTTCGATCTGATCGCGCTCCATACGCATGGCTTCCAGAATAGCGTGGCGGTCCTTGGTACCGCGCTGACCGGCGAGCAGATGGCGCTGCTCCGTCGTTATACTCCACGGGCGTTCCTGGCGTTCGATCCGGATGTCGCCGGGATCGCCGCCGCCCGGCGAAGTGTGGAGAGCCTGTTCAACAGCGGGCTCGACTGGCGCGTGATCCTGCTGCCGGAGGGCGGAGATCCCGATCGATTTCTCCAGGAACAGGGGGCGTCGGCCTTCGCCGAGGCGGTGGATCGAGCGAAGGATCTGATGGAGTTCTTGCTGGATCGCAGGGTCTCGGGATTCGATCTGAGGAGCGCCGAAGGCCAAGCGGCTGCAGTGAACGCAATCCTCCCACTCTTGGGCGCGGTCGAGAATGAGATCACGCGGCAGCGTTGCTGTGAAAAGCTCGCGCGCCGAGTGGCGCTTTCCAGTGATGCCATTGTTCGCGAACTCAATCTTCAGGCGAAGGGACGCAGGCGGGAACTGCTGCCGCCGACGTTGCGTCCCAAGTCGTTGCCTTCCACCGAGTGGAAGCTGGTTCACCTTGCCCTTCATCATCCCGGCGCGGCCCATCGAGCGCGAGAGGTCATCAGCCCGGAGGAGGTGGAGGACCATGTCCTTCGTAAGATCCTTGAGCATGCGGTGATGGGGTCCGGAGTGGCTCGTGGCCCTGTTCCGCTCGTCATAGAAGAGCCGGAGGTCCGGCGGGTGTTTGCCGAGCTATTGGCGACGGACCTCGGGGAGTACGACGGGGAGGAGGCGATCGAGCGTGCGCTCTCCGATTGCCTGGCGCGTATCACAGGCAAGCGCGAGCGCCGCGCTGGGGAGGATCTCCAGCGGCAAATGGAAGAGGCCGAGCGGGCCGGAGATCATCAAACGGTCGAGCGCCTCC
Organism: Methylomirabilis sp. (SeqCode); assembly: GCA_041498535.1. Taxonomy (GTDB): domain Bacteria; phylum Methylomirabilota; class Methylomirabilia; order Methylomirabilales; family Methylomirabilaceae; genus Methylomirabilis. The sequence continues at coordinate 4,792 of JBGQIR010000003.1, read as the reverse complement.
AAACACAGTTCCTCGCGCTCAAGAAGGATCGAGGCCGCGGTGCCGTTCAGGCCTCACCGTGAGCGCGTGATGGAGGCTGCGGTAGAGTTGAGCCAGGCGCTCGAAGCCGGCTCGCACGAGCGACGGGGGGCGACGGTCGAGATTTCGATGTAAAGGAGAGGAATGTATGGCGAATGCTCACAAGGCAAGACGACCCGCCAAGGCCATTCGATTGACGCCGCGTAAGAAGATCACTCGGAGTCCTTTGGCGGTGCGCAAGCGGGTCCTCTTCCACAAACAGGAAAAGGCCAAAGCGGCCCCCGGCATGCCGCCTCGCAGGAGGCTGGAGCAATCCGGGCCGGCGAAGGCATCTGGCAAAGGTTCTGGTTCTGGGACCGGAAGGAAGGCGATGGACCAGGCCGCTTCTGCCCGGGGGATCAGGCCCCTGGTTTCTCTCGGTCGGAAGAAGGGCTACCTCACCTACGATGAGATGAATACCCTGCTGCCGGAAGAGGTCACATCGGCCGACCAGATCGACAAGATCCTGAACCTCTTCGATGAGATGGATATCGAGGTGGTGGATGAGGCCGAGCGGCCGAAGCCGGTGGGATCACTGGAGCCCCAGGAAGAAGAGAGTTCCGAGACGGAGCTGGAGCTCGCTCCATCGTCTGTCGGCAGGACCGATGACCCGGTTCGCATGTACCTTCGGGAAATGGGGAAAACCCCCCTCCTGACCCGGGAAGGGGAGATTCGGATCGCAAAGCGGATCGAGGAGGGACGCAAGGAGGTGGCTGACGCCGTCTGCCGGGCCGGCGTCGCGGTTCGGGAGATCACGGAAATCGGCGAGCGGCTGCTGCAGGGGGGGGCTCGGGTTGGGGAGCTGTTCGCCCTGAATGAGTTCGATGAGATCTCCGAGCAGAAGGAGAAGGAGATACTGGCCGAAAACGCCCCGCTGCTGGAAGGTCTCCGAAAGGAACAGGCGAAGATCGATGACTTGGGCCGCCGTTACCAGCGAGGCGTCGGCCGTCTCACCGAAAGGTGGCAGCAGAGGATCCAAGGTGAGATCGCGCGCCGCAAGGCAGCGCAGGCCACCCTTCTTCAAAAGCTCAATATCAACCAGAGAATTGTCGAAAGAGTTGTGGCCCGGATGCGCAATCTCTTGGAGAGAATCGAGCAGGGTGAGCGGGAGCTTCGTGAGACGGGACGGCTCTACCGCCTGTCGATGCAGGATATCAAGGTCATCTCGACCAACGGTCGGGACAGGACTGCTGCGGTGCGAGGGATTGTGCGCCGGACCAAGCTGGGTCGGAAGGAACTGGATGAGTGTGAACGCGTGACCGCGAATATCCAGCGGAAGATCCGGAAGGTCGAGGAGGAGGCTGACGCCTCGGCCAAGGAGTTGCGATCCTTGCTGCAAGCCATCACCAACGGAGAGCGGAAAGCGCTCGTGGCGAAGAAGGAGATGGTGGAGGCCAATCTCCGGTTAGTGATCAGCATTGCGAAGAAATACACCAACCGTGGCCTTCAGTTCCTTGACTTGATCCAGGAGGGGAACATCGGCCTGATGCGGGCGGTGGACAAGTTCGAATATCAGCGGGGATATAAGTTCAGCACCTACGCGACGTGGTGGATCCGCCAGGCTATCACGCGGGCCATTGCCGATCAGGCCCGCACCATCCGGATCCCTGTTCATATGATTGAGACCATCAACAAGTTGACCCGGGCCTCCCGTTACTTGGTTCAGGAGATGGGGCGGGAGCCGATGCCGGAGGAGATCGCCCAGAAGATCGACCTGCCGGTTGACAAGGTCCGGAAGGTCCTCAAGATCGCCCAGGAGCCAATCTCCCTCGAGACGCCGATCGGAGAGGAGGAGGATTCCCATCTGGGGGACTTCATCGAGGACAAAGGGGCGGTTTCCCCGGTCGAGGCCGTCATCAGTATCAACCTGAGCGGTCAGACCGACGAGGTTCTCCAGACCCTGACTGAACGGGAGAAAAGGGTGTTGGAGCTGCGCTTCGGGATCGGGGACGGGCGCGACCATACATTGGAAGAAGTGGGCCAGCAGTTCGATGTCACTCGAGAACGGATCAGACAGATCGAGGCCAAGGCATTGCGGAAGCTCCGGCATCCCACTCGAAGCAAGAAGCTCAAGAGCTTCGTCGAAGGCTAGATCGGTTAATGGTTCACAGTTCACGGTTCACAGTCATCGGAATAAGGCCCCTTCAATATCATTTACCGTCAACTGTCAACCGTCAACTGTCAACGTCTGCGGGCCCATAGCTCAGTTGGGTAGAGCCCCCGGCTCATAACCGGGTCGTCCCTGGTTCGAGTCCAGGTGGGCCCACCACACAAGAGCTGTCAGCCAGCAGCACTCAGCTATCAGCCCTGGATGCAGATTATGCTGAAAGCTGAGAGCTGACCGCGGACAGCTATGTGCGACCGTACTGGAGCGCAATGTGCTGGACGAGCTGGAACGGCTAGTCGACCTACAGCGGCTTGACTCCGAAATCGCTGAGCTCGAAGCGGCGGCGGCTGCCATTCCTGGGCAGATTCGAGCGATGGAGGAGCAGTTGCTTCACACCAAGGCCGCCCTTGATGAGGCAACAGCGGAGACAGAGAAGCTGCAGAAACTTCGCCGCCAGAAAGAACGCGATTTGGAGGAGGCGAATAGGGAGTTCAAGAAGCGACAGAGCCGGCTCTACGAGATCAAGACTAACCAGGAATACTCCGCTGTCCTGAAGGAGATCGATGGGTTGAAACAGAAGGTTTCGACCCTGGAGGAAGAGATTCTCGTGCTCCTCGACCAGATCGACGCGGCAGTGAAAGATCGGGCTAAAGAGGAGGAGGGATTCCGGTTCAAAGAGGCGGAGTACTTGAGGGACAAGCAGCAGAGGGGAGGCGAGCTTCGAGAGATACAGGGCCGCTTGGCCAAGTTACAGGGGGCCAGGAAAGGCCGGTCGAAAGGTGTGGAAGCATCGTTGCTACAGCAATATCTTCGGCTCCTCAAGATTCGAGCTGGCTTGGCGGTGGCCCCGGCAAGTGGAGGGTCCTGCGAAGGGTGCCACGTGGCTCTAACCCCTCAGTTGTATAACGAGGTCCGCCGGAACGAAGAGATCTTGACCTGCGAACGATGCGGCCGGATCCTCTATTGGAAGGGATAGGTTGCGACCGGACGAGATCTGTGCGGTCCTCCGTCGGCTGGCGGCCAAGGCTCCTTCAGGCGGTGAGGCCTCACCCGCTCCAGCTCTTTCCTCAAGAGAGCGACGCGCCATCCTGGGGGCAGCAGAGCTGCTCGAACGGGCGTACAGTCTCTCTGCCTCAGGCGCAAGAAAAGGATTGCGGCTCGTGGTGAATATCGACGGGGCCTCTCGCGGTAATCCGGGCCCGGCCGGGATCGGCGTCATGATAAAGGAAGAGAACGGGCGGTTGGAACGAGAGCTCTCGAAGTACATCGGCGAGGCCACCAATAACGTTGCCGAATACGAAGCGCTCCTCCTCGCCCTGCGGGAGGTAGGAAGTCTGAAGCCAGCGGGGGTCAGAATCCTGTCGGACTCCGAGCTCTTGGTTCGGCAAATTGAAGGCACATACCGAGTCAAGAATCCCCGCCTTGCTCTGCTGCATTCGCAGGCGCAGGACCTCATACGAACCATCCCCTCCTTTCGCATCGAGCACGTCGGTCGAGAGCGAAACCTTCGGGCGGATGCGCTCGCCAATCGCGGTATTGACGAGGCGCTGGTTGGAGCGCCTCGCGACGGGGGATGAACGTGAACGGACAGCATCGGGGGGCTTCCCCTGTTCTCGGGATCTCGGCTATCGTCGTTCTTGTCATCCTGGCCGGTGCGTTTTATCTCTGGAGCGCGTACAATCAACTGGTCTCGATGGATGAGGGAATCAAGTCGGCCTGGGCCCAGGTCGAGAACCAGCTCCAGCGTCGGGCGGACCTGATCCCGAATCTGGTGGCGACGGTAAAAGGGTATGCCGCCCACGAGAGAGAAGTCCTGGAGGGTATCGCCGATGCGAGGGCGCGGATGGCGGGAGCCAGGACCGTCGAAGAAAAAATGAATGCCAGTAACGCCCTGGACTCTGCACTGGGGCGCCTTCTGGTCGTCGTTGAGCGCTATCCGACCCTCAAAGCAGACAGGAGCTTCATACGCTTGATGGACGAGCTGGCGGGCACAGAGAATAGGTTGGCAGTCGAACGGAAGCGATACAATGATCTGGTACAAAGTTACAACATCAAGATTCGTCGCTTCCCGGAACGGACCGTAGCAGGGCTTTTCCATTTTGAGAAGGCAACCTACTTTCAGGTGGCTGAGTCTGCCAGAGCGGTCCCCAAAGTGGAGTTTGCCAGGTGAGGGAGAAAGGATCAAGGAGGAAACGCAAGGGAGGCAACCCCACAAGTTGTGCGGATGTCCTCGAGGGAACCCTTCAGGGACTGGGTCTCGGTCGGGTGACCCGTCACCTCGCCTTACTCAAGGCATGGGACCGAGCCATCGCGCCGCGCATCAGGGAGCGGGCGAGCGTGGAGGATTTCAGGGAGGGGCGACTGTACCTCTGCGTCGAAGATCCGATCTGGCTGCACGAGTTGCACATGCTGCGTCATAAGCTGAAGATAATGCTAAACGAGGAGGTAGGCGAGGCGGTGGTGGGCGAGATCGTCTTGAGGATCGGTCGAGCTGCTCGGCGAGCCAGCGCCAGAATGCCCAATCCACCATTACAGAAACCAGCTCGTGTCGGTCTATCAGAGATGGAGGCGAGGATCGAGCAGCTCCTAAGGCCGCTTGAAGACGTGCCATGTCGCGACGCCTTGAAG
>JBGQIR010000002.1:0-40324 GCA_041498535.1 Methylomirabilis sp. (SeqCode) | reverse complement strand
GGCGCTGGAGCGGCGCGGGCGGCTCGCCGAGGCGAAGGCGGCGCTCCTGAAGGCACTTGACCTCAATCCCAGGAACGCCGACGCCTACATCCTGCTCGCCCAGGTGTACGAGGCGCAGGGTGAGCGACGCCTGGCGCTGGACGCGCTGGCCAAGGCGGCCGAACTGAACCCTGCCCTCGCCCCAGCCCTCCCCCCATCGGGGGATGGAGGAAAGTGAAGGGCGGAGAGCGGGGTGGCAGTGTCGCGCGTGAGCGCGGAAAGTGACGGAAGCCGGTTTTGAAGTGTGCTTTGGAGGATTCAGGAATGCTTTGTGACCGGGGAAAGAAGACCGCCTTGGTACGATTAAAAAAATCGTGCTACAGTACTTCCCTGCCTACGCTGAAACCTCGGCAGAGCTCAGCCAACCTTAGACCCGACGACACGTAGCTGGATTGCCGCAACACTCATTCGGCCGCGCTGGATCACTCCGCGGACCGCACGCTATCAATAACGCGGCGATCACGTAAGACGTTCCGCCACCAGCCGGAGGAGCTTGTCCCGCAGGGCTGCGGCGAACGCCTCGTGGGCGCGCTCGTTCGGGTGACCGTCGCCCACGACCATGTACTCGAGATGATCAAGGTTGCGGAACTGCGGTAGGAGGTCGACTGTCTCGATGCCAAGCTCCCTCCCCCAGCGGGACACGGCCTCGTGGATCACGGTGTCCGGGTATGCCGCGTCGAACCGCTGGGTGAAGTCGGGAAGGATCAACACGAGCAGCGTCGTGTGCTGCTGCCGGCACAAAGCGGCGATGCGACCCAGCGCCTCGCGCGACTCGCGCCATTTCGGGCTCTCCGGCTCGAATCCCGGCAGGTAGTTGTGGGTCGGGATCAGCTTCTGGACGGCGAGCCAGCGCGCCGCGGAGGGATAGAGGCGGACGATCAGCTCCTTGCAGTCCTCCCAGAGCCAGGAGCGAGCATAGCGATACGTGGTCGCCGGAAACGGAGACACGACCTCCTGCGGCTCAGCGTCGTTCATCGAGTAGCCCAGCACGACGACGTCGGGATGGTATCTGGGCATGACCTCGGCCAGCAGGAGCCATTCCTGCACGGTGTTGTATCCCGGGATCCCGAGGTTCAGCACCTCGACGTCACGACCGGCCTCGTGGAGCAGGGCCTCGGTCCTCTCGGGGTACGCCTTGCCGTCTGAGACCGCCCAGCCGAAGGTGTAGGAGTCGCCCACGACCGCGATGCGCGGGACGCCATCCCGCTTCTCCCCGATCTCCCGGCCGCGGAAGCCGTCGGCGTTGGTCCGGTAGGCCATGCTCTTCGACTGGTCCACCTCGGACCGCATGTGTCCGTTATGGTTCGGCGGGAGGCGGAACTCGCGTGGGTTGTCGGGCAAGAGCAGCCATGTGTCGACCGGGGAGCGCGCAACCTGTCCGTGGTAGAGGCGGTTCCGGTACGCCCGGTAGACCAGCTCCGCTGCCGTCGCGGTCACGACCGCCGAGAACAGGACCATGGCAAGGAGGCCGGCTCGTCCTTTCCCGCTCATGCCACCCCATCAACGGTGCTCGGCGAGCACCTCGCCGAGCACGGGCTCGAGCCGATCCGCGGCAATCGCGTGGCCGGTCGCGTTCCAGTGGCCCTCGCGATGGAAGCCGGATCGCCCGGAGCGGGCCTCCGCTTCCAGCCCTGGCAGCGGATCGACGGTGTGAACACCGAGGTCGTGGACCATCTGCACGAGCTGCTCGTGGAAGCGGGTGCGCGCGTAGCCCGAGCGGGCCGCCGAGGCATGATCCGCGAGGGACGCCGCAAGGCGCGCCGGATCCGCCTGGACCGCGGCCGGGATCACCAGCACGACGAGTCGGCCCCGAGCTTCTCGCGCTCGTGGCGCAGCGCGAGGAGTGCCTCACGTGTCACGGCGAGCCCTTCGGCGATCATCGGTGGCGGGGCGACCATCAAGCTTTGGTGGAGCAGCTAATAGGAATTTGCTTTTGGGCCGACCGTGGCGAGTGGTCGTGGACACCCCTCGGCGGGGTCGCCCCGCGCCAGCCGTTGTTCCTTTTTGCTAGGGACAACCACAGCGGTATTCTCATTGGTTCCCCAGGTCGTGTCAAGGGAAAATCGGTGGGAATCCAGGGGAGGTTATATGCAAATTCGTTCCCCACCGCCCGCTGGCGACCCGCATCGAATGAAACTGTGGTATGCTGGCATGATCGTGTCGGCACAGAGGTCGGTGTTGTCTTGGTGCGCGCAGCCCGTCAATGAGTAGGACCCGGAGCCTCACGAGCACCCCATCCTGTGCCACGGACCGCACGGCCCTGGAGCACGCGTTCGAGGCAATGCAGCCAGCCTCGGCTTGATGCGGCTCCTGGCAGTGGATAGTGATTTCCTTCTGACGCGTCGAGCCGCCGCGGTGAAAGAAGATCGTCTTGGGACGATTGAAAAAATTGTGCTAAAGTACTTCCCTGCCTACGCTGGGAGCTCGGCAGATCTCGGCCAACCCTTGTCTCAGGCGCGTTCTCTTTTCAAGCTCTGTGTCGTGAGGTGACAGTGGTTATGCGGAGGGTAAGAATGGCGCGAAGGAGAGGTGATGATTGAAGGGGTAAAGGTCGTGCCCCTGGTGGCGCACGTGGACGATCGGGGGTACCTGATTGAGATCATCCGCGCAACTGATGGCCACTTCACGAAGTTCGGTCAGGTCTATGTCGTCGGAAGCGTGGCCAAAGGGACCATTCGGGCCTTTCACAAACACAAGGACCTGATCGACTGGTTCTTTATCGCTCACGGGTCGGCCAAGTTCGGCCTGAGGGATGACCGGCCCGAAAGCCCGACCTATCGGGAGATGAGCACCGTTGTCATCGGGACGCGGAATCCAAGCCTGATTACGGTTCCTCCAGGGGTATTCCACGGCTGGATGGCGCTCGAGGACAATACGATGCTGATCAGCACCGCGAGCGAAGTGTACAACCGGCAGGATCCCGATGAGACCCGGGTTCCGCCGGATTCCTTCGGGTACGTGTGGGAGGTGAAGGGCCGATGATCCTCGTGACGGGCGGTGCGGGGTACGTGGGGTGCATTCTGGTACGGGAGCTGTTGAGCAAGGGAGAGGCCGTCAGGGTCTTCGACAAGCTGTTCTTCGGCGATGCGGGGCTGCAGGAGGTGCGGGACAAGGTCGAGCTCATCGAGGGGGATCTCCGCTATTTCGACGAGGCGATCCTGGACGGGATCGACTCGGTGATCCACCTGGCGGGACTCTCTAACGACCCGACCGCCGAGTTCAACCCGAAGGCCAACCACGAGATGAACACGGTGGCCACCGAGGTGCTGGCCAGTGCGTGCAAGCGACGGGGAATCAATCGGTTCGTCTTCGCGTCCACCTGTTCGATCTATGATAGAGGGTTGTACGCCGAAGACCGCCTCCTCGACGAGGACTCCGAGGTGAGTCCCCGCGCCGCCTACGCCGTGTCGAACTATGAAGCCGAGCGAGCGCTCCTGGCCATGGCCGACGACCGCTTCTGTCCCGTGATCCTGCGAAAGGGGACGCTCTATGGCTTCAGTCCTCGGATGCGCTACGACCTCGTGGTGAACACCTTCGTGAAGGATGCGCTGATGACCGGCGGGCTGAAGGTCTTCTGCGGCGGGGAGATGTGGCGGCCGCTGGTGGATGTGAACGACGCCGCCAAGGCCTATATCTGCTGCGTCGAGGCGCCGGAGCAGAAGGTTCGCGGTCAGATCTTCAATCTGGTGTTCAAGAACTACCGGATCCTTGAGTTGGCTCACTGGGTGCGGGAGGCGTTCAAGCCGATCAAGAGGGTTGAGATCGAGGTGGACTATTCCGAGTACCGCACAAGAAGCTACCGGGTGTCCGGACAAAAGATCGAGACGGTCCTGGGGTTCAAGCCGAGCGTGTCCGTCAAGGAATCGGTAGAGCATATGGTCAGGATGATCCAGAAGCACGGCTATGGCGACTTCCTCAACCCCCGGTACTACAACATCCAATGGCTCACCCTGTTGTCCGAGATGGAGGCGAGCCTCAAGCAGATGGGCTCTCTGTTCTGAGGGGTCGCGTGCGGATGTTCCCCAAGAGGTTCATCGCAAGGCTGGGGTCGAGCCGGGGGAAGCGGTGAAGGTCCTTCAGGTCGTCCACTACTTTCTCCCGCGGCACGTTGCGGGGACGGAAATCTACACCTACACCCTTTCGAAGGCGCTGATGGCCCGAGGGCACGAGGTCCGTGTCTTGGCCAAAGAGGACGGCTATGTCCATCACGAGTATGCGGAGGAGAATCGCGAGTACGACGGGATCCCCGTTCGCAACGTCTATTTTAACAAGCTCGGCGGGAGGGCCTCGCGCCTGTGGGATAACTTTTACCTCAGCTTCCGAAACGACCTGGTTGACGAACACTTCTGGATCTTCCTCAAGGAGTTCCGACCGGACGTCGTCCACTTCCAGCATACCGACGGACTGTCGGGCAACCTGATTGCCGTTGCGAGGAGGGCCGGGGTCCCTACCATTTTCACGCTGAACGATTATTGGTTCCTGTGCCACCAGACGCAACTGATCACGCCGAAGCTGCAGGTCTGTGATGGGCCAGGGTCAGGGGCGAAATGCGCAGCGTGCGTTGAGCATCCGCTGATTCTACATGCGCCACTGGAACCGACTGTCCGATTTGTGGGGAAACTGGCCACCATCTACCGGAAGCGGTTCATGACAAGAATGCTGAACTCTGCCGATCTGTTGATCGCGCCGTCGGATTTTCTTCGCAAGAAGTTCATCGCGCACGGGGTCCAGCCAGGCAGGATCAGGACGCTCGACTACGGGTTGGTCGATCATCCGTTCCATGGAATCAGGAAACGGCCGTCCAAGACGCTCCGCGTCGGATATGTCGGGACCATCGTCCGTCATAAGGGCGTGCATGTCCTGGTGGAGGCGTTCAACCGACTGCCTCATCCTGATGTGGAGTTGCGCGTCTACGGCGACCCCACAGTGGCGCCCGACTATTATCAGGAAGTCACCCGCCTGGCGAAGCATCCGGGCATCCGGTTTCTCGGGGGATTCGATAATCGCGAGATCGCCACGATTCTCTTGGAGATCGACCTCCTTGTCGTCCCATCGATCTGGCCTGAAAACTCGCCCCTGACGATCCACGAGGCATTCCTGGCGAAGACCCCGGTCATCGGATCCAACATCGGGGGCATACCCGCGTTGATCGAGGATGGAAAGAACGGATTCCTATTCAAGCTTGGCGACCCGAATGACCTCAGCAACAAGCTCTGCCTGCTCATTGAGCGTCGAACGCTGCTCGAGGACCTGGTCAGGGGGATCCCGCCGGTGAAGACGATCCAGGCAAATGCTGAGGAGATCGAGCAGATCTATGAGGAGCTGATCCGTGGGCGCGCGGGCTATCGGGAGCGGGCGGCCGCATCGTGAGGGTCCTGCACGTCTGTCATGATTATTGGCCCGCGGTGGGCGGCTCCGAGCTGCTCTTGAAGGAGGTGTCGGAGCGGCTGGTGGAGTGCGGGGAGGAGGTGAGCGTGTTCACCTCCAACGCCCTCAGCACCGAGGCCTTCGTCAACCCCACGCTGCCCCTCCTTCCCCCCGGAGAGGAAACGATCGGCGGGGTCCGGGTCAGGAGGTTCCGCGCCTCGCGCCGGTTTAGACGGCCCCTCGACTTCGTGATGCAGGCTGCGTGGCGTCTCCGACTGCCCTTCAACGATCTCGTCAGGACCGTGTGGAACGGCCCGACGTGCCCCCGGATGATTCGTCAGATCATCCGAGCGAAGCCCGATCTCGTTGCCGCGACTGCGTTTCCCTTCCAGACGATGTACTATCCTTTCGTGGCCCGGCTTTTCCAGCCCTTCCCCATCGTTCTCATCCCCTGCTTTCACCCGGCCGATCCCTGGTCTTTCGATCGGCCCATCATGGAAAAGGCGCTGAAGGCTGCCGACGCCCTGATCGTCCTGACGGAGTATGAGCGAGACCACCTCGTTTCCATGGGCGTTCCACGACAGAAGATGCACGTCGTGGGCGCCGGGACGGACCCCGAGCGCTTCCAGGGGATCGATCGTTCGGCCTTTCGTACCAGGCACGGAATCGGCGAGGCAGACCCCATTATCGCCTTCGTCGGGCGGATGGAGCCCGAGAAAGGGGTCGGCACCCTGCTCGAGGCGATGCCGGGTGTCTGGCGGACAGCCCCCAGCGCCAGGCTGGTTCTGGCGGGTCCCCCCACCCATTACTCGCCAGCCGTCGCTGCGACAATCGCGGCTTTTCCGCGGGAGGGCCGGGAGAAGCTCATGCTTCTCGGGACCATCTCGGAGGCGGAGAAGGCCGAGTTGCTTGCCGCGTGTGATCTGCTGGCGATGCCCTCGCGGGTTGAATCGTTCGGGATCGTCTATCTTGAGGCGTGGGCTTGCGGAAAGCCGGTCATCGGATGCCGGACCGGGGCGGTGGCGTCCGTCATCGAGGATGGGGAAGACGGGCTGCTGGTCAGCTATGGCGATGCTGAAGAGCTGGCTGCGGCCATCATCCGCCTCGTGTCGGACGAGTCTATGCGAAAGAAGATGGGGGAGAAGGGGAGATCGAAGGTCGTCGATCGCTATAACTGGAATCGGATTGCCGAGGATATGCTGGGCCTCTACCGCCGCCTCACGAGCGAGTGGAAACAGAGGACAGCGCCTCAGGGCGGGATCGGATTGCGAGCGACTCCGGACAAGGCGCAGGGCAGCGCCGAACGCCTCACCCCACTGGTGTCGGTGTTGATCGTGTGCACCAATGATCGGCAGCATCTCGCGGAATGTCTGGGCTCGCTACAGGAGTGCACCTATCCCGAGATCGAGGTGATCGTGTCAGACAATGGCTCCACCGATGGAAGCGTGGAGCTCATCCGCCGGATGTTCCCGTCCGTCAAGGTGATCGAATCCGGCAAGAACCTGGGCTTTCCCGAGGCCAACAACCGGGCGATGAGAGTCGCCAAGGGAAAATATCTGTTCCAACTCAACCCCGACACACGGATCGATCCTCGGTGCATCGACGAGCTGGTTCGGGTCATGGAGAAGGACGAGAGTATCGGGATCGCCGCGGCGAAGATGAAGATCTACTTCGAGCCTGACGTGCTGAACAGCGCGGGGATCGCGGCGAATCAGATCCTGTATGGATGGGACCGGGGGGCGTTTGAGCTGGACCGGGGGCAGTACGACGAGCCAGCAGAGGTCATCGCCGGGTGTGGGGGGGCGCTGATGGTCCGTCGCAGCCTGGTCGAACGGATCGGGGAGCTTGATGCCAGATTCTTCATGTACTATGAGGACCTCGATTTTGGGATCAGGGCGTGGCTGAGCGGTTCCAGCGTGGTCTTTATCCCGCAGGCGGTCGTGTACCATAAATATAAGGCGGGGGTCCGGAAGGCCATTTACAACGAGTATTATGATCATCGGAACCGGCTTCGCACGATGCTAAAGAACTTCTCCCTTTCCACCCTCGCCTGGATGCTGCCCGCGAGCCTCACGTTCAACGCCAAGACGATCGCGGGACACCTTGCCGCGGGCCGGACGCGAGACGCTGCGTACCAGTTGCGGGCCATGCTCTGGAACCTGGCGGTCCTTCCCAACACGTTGCGAGAGCGGATGAGGGTCCAGCGGCTTCGCGCCGTTCAGGACGCACGCCTCCTCGGCCTCCTGGCAGAGGGGATGGGGTATCCGATGCTCGCCTCCGCCGTCCCGACCACAGGTGTCGCCTATGAGCAAACCCTCGTGGCGCAAGACCTCGAGCCCTTCGTAGAAATTGGGAAAAATGACGATCGCCAGCTCGGCCTTGGCTGGCACTCGCGCGAGCAATGGGGCGATCGGGTGGTGCGGTGGACCTCTGATTACGGGATCGCCTTCCTGGGTAATCCGGGCGGTGGTCTCGAGGAGAAGAGGATCGCTATCGAATTTTACTGCCCGAAGGCGAGCGGGCTCACAGTTCGCCTGAATGATGAGCCTCTGGGAGATTGCGAGAGCGAACCCGGGAAGTGGCAGACCAAGGAATTTGACCTGAAGCATGAGGGCCGACCACTGAAGCTCATGCTCCTGCCGAAAGAGCCGTTTGTCCCGGGCCGGCAAAACGGGAAGACCGACGATCGGCTCCTCGGCGTGGCGGTCTCTTCGATCCGGATTATTGGCGCTCACACCCACTCCCAGCTTATGGGGGAGCCAGCAGAGCGAAGCAGGTTCCGGGACGCTGCGGAGGGGTATTCCACTGACCTGGAGAGGACCGCTGCGTACTGGGGGGAACATGCGAAGGTATCGACAGACGAAATGAAAGCCACGCACTGGCTTGAAAGCCCACTCGTTCAGGAACGCTACATCCATCCGACAACCTCAAGGCGCCCAGATGAAAATTGGTTGGCGTACGTCAAAAGGCAGTACTTCCCGAAGATGGTTTCCCGCGGGCTCGATATCGGTTGCGGGCAGGGTGGCCTTGAGCGGCATGGGTCTGTGCTTCAGATTTGTGATCACTACGATGCGTATGATGTTTCACCAGAAGTCATCAACCTGGCAAAGGAGGCCGCTGCGGAATTTGGACTGACGAACGTGACCTATGAAGTTCGCGATCTGAATCATCTCACTCTAGAGAGGGATCGATATGACGTCGCATTCAGCTCTATGGCCATTCACCACATTGAAAATCTCGAGTACCTTTTCGACCAAGTCCACCAGAGCCTTAAACCTGGTGGCCTGTTTGTGTTTAACGAGTATGTGGGTCCAGACCGATTTCAGTGGACGCCGCTGCAACTCATCATTGTCAATCTCCTCCTGCATTTACTCCCACTACGACTTCGACGAAATGTGAAAGGCGGGACGGTAAAAAAAGGAGTCTCTCGACCGGATCCCGAAGAAATGAAACGAATCGACCCCTCGGAAGCAGTCAGGTCCTCAGCCATTGTTCCCTTGGTTGGGAAGTATTTTCGAATTATCGAGCGAATCGATTATGGGGGAACAATCATCAACACCTTGCTGCAAGACATCATTGGGAACTTCAGAGAGGATAGGCCTCTGGATCTCTGCATTTTACGGTTACTTTTTGAGCTGGAGCGTCTCCTGCTGAAGTCGAAAGTCCTTCCAAGCGATTTTACACTGATTGTCGCACGACGGGGATGATCTGAATGTCGGATGATCTGCGGGGCTGCGGGGAGCGGCTCCGCTTGCCGCAAAGGTATTGTGGCCCGCATTTGCACCATATAAAGGTTGGCATCCTAGTGACCGATCAGGAAGGAATGTTACCCATGTATGATCACTTTACCGAGGCCGAATCATCCACGCTTGACACGTACGTACTTGAGAATTAGAGTGCTCCTGGAGGTGATGCCGTCATTGAGACGGCGATTGGGCTGACGGCTGACCAACTGGCGAAGCTCCTGGCGCTGGCCGCCAAGCGACGACTCCGAGGATACCGAGGATGACGCAGCCACCAAACAGAAGAGAGCCGGCCGTAGGGCGAAGCCTGTGGGAGCTGTGGAAGCGAGCCGCTAAGAAGATCGGCGACTTTCAGGCTCGAGTCCTCTTGACGCTCTTCTACTTCGTCGTTCTCGCGCCATTTGCGCTCGCCGTCCGCTGGGGGAGCGATCCCCTGGCTCTAAAGGCTGGCGCCCCACGGGGGTGGCATCCCAGGGGTGAGGAAGCAAGCGCCTCGCCCGATCGGGTGACCAGGCAATACTGAGGCCACGTGAGATGGACATTCTTGGAATATCCTGCTACTTCCACGATGCCGCGGCGGCGCTCGTGCATGACGGCCGGTTGATTGCCGCGGCCGAAGAGGAGCGGTTCACCAGGAAGAAGCACGACTACGAGTTCCCTCAGCATGCCATTGATTTCTGTTTAAGGCTGGGCGGGATCAAGGCGGCCGATCTGGACTATGTGGTTTTTTTCGAGAAGCCGTTTGTCAAGTTCGAACGGCTTCTCTTATCTGCCATGCAGACCTTTCCCCGGTCTCACCGGGTCTTTCGCGAGGCGATGATCACGTGGCTCGGGGACAAACTCTGGATCAAGCACCTTATCCAGAAACGGCTCGGCGTGCCGTCTTCTCGAATACTTTTCAGTGAGCACCACCTCTCCCACGCCGCCAGCGCCTTCTTCTGTTCCCCGTTTGAGGACGCGGCCATCCTCACCGTCGATGGCGTGGGAGAATGGACGACGGCCAGCCTGGGCATCGGAAGGGGGACCACCATCAAGCTGCTCAAAGACATCCGCTTTCCTCACTCGTTGGGGCTCCTCTATAGCGCCTTTACGGCCTTTCTTGGCTTTGAGGTGAACGAAGGGGAATATAAGGTTATGGGAATGGCGCCCTTTGGGAAGCCGGAATATCTGGATAAGGTGTACAAGCTGATCCGGGTTGCGAGTGACGGCAGCTTTGAACTCGACATGGATTATTTCTCCTTTCATTGCTCCACGGAGCAGACGTTTACCAAAAGGTTTGTCGAACTGTTCGGTGCCCCCAGAGATCCCACGGCGCACTTTTTTACCGCGGGGACCGGCTATCCCTCGTATTTCGGAGAGAAGCCAGCGCACTATGGCGAGCTGGCGAAGCAGAATCAGCATTACGCGGACGTCGCCGCAAGTATCCAGGCCGTGATAGAAGACGTCCTGCTGAAGATGGCTCAAGAAGTGTACAGGGAAACCGGTCTGACGAAGCTCTGCATGGCCGGTGGAGTCGCGCTGAACAGCGTGGCGAACGGTCGAATCCTCAGGGAGGGCCCATTTGAGGAAATCTACATCCAGCCATCAGCCGGTGATGGGGGCGGAGCTATCGGAGCGGCCCTCTATGCCTACCACATGGCACTGGGCAGGCCACGATCATTCATCATGGAGCACGCGTACTGGGGAGAGGAGCACGGTCCTGGTCAGGTCGAGGCGTTCCTGACTGAGCATGCGATCCGCTACCAGCGATTCAATGACGAGGAAAAGTTGATCGAGCGGGTGGTGGATAGGCTTCGAGAAGGGAAGGTCGTAGGGTGGTTCCAGGGCCGCTTTGAATGGGGTCCTCGGGCGTTGGGGAATTGGAGCATCCTCGCTGATCCCCGGCGGGCCGACATGAAGGATATCGTGAACGTCAAGATCAAGTTCCGCGAGCCGTTCCGCCCCTTCGCGCCGTCTATCCTCGAGGAGCGAGCAGGGGAATACGTGATGCTTCCCGACGCGGCTAGGCACTATCCCGCCCGCTTCATGCTCTACGTCGTGGACGTGCGCGAAGAGAAACGAGACATCATCCCAGCCGTCACGCATGTGGACGGCACAGGGCGACTCCAGACAGTTCGAGAAGAGCTGAACCCCCGATATTACCGCCTGATCGAGACTTTTGGGGAGGCCACAGGAATCCCGGTGGTGCTCAATACCTCGTTTAACCTGAAAGGCGAGCCCATTGTGAATACTCCACAGGAAGCGTTCCAGACATTCACCAAAAGCGGGATGGATGTGCTGGTGCTTGGGGAGTGCCTGATCGAAAAGGCCGAAGGGGTGCCGCCAAGGAGGTAGGGCGCATGCGATTCATGGACAGCCTGACGAGTCGAATGGGCATCGTGGGTGAGCTGCTTCAGTTCTTTTGGCAGCATAAGTGGTGGTGGCTCACGCCGATGATCATCATGCTGTTCCTCGTCGGCACCCTGGTGATCTTCGCCCAAAGTTCCGCTATTGCTCCATTTATCTATACGCTGTTCTAGCCTCACTGGACGCGGAGGCGTATGAGCTGCGAGAGTTTCTATCGCTACGGCCTGGCGTACCTTGAAAACCAGCAGGCGATTGGATGAGAGGCAAGCCCTCGCGCAAATCCGAGCAGCGTCCCGTTCATGCTGAAGACCTACCCTATCATCGCTTCACAATGGGCGACGACGCGTTCAAGGAGGTAACGAAAGGCTCACCTGGTCGTTCATTCCTGCAGATCATCCGGCAGTTGGTGATTGGCCTGGCTATTGCCGGCGTGTTCTTGGCAGGCCTGGAAGGGCTCTTGCGTCTCGCCGGCTTCGAACACCATCCCCCAGGCCCGATCATTATCTGGAACAATCCTCGTGATCGTGAGATGCAGCAATCGCAAGGCGCCTTCCGCTTTCACCCCTATTGGTTTTGGGAACACCGACCAGGCGCGAGAATCGACGAGAGAGGCATCCCACCTTATTGTGGCACCGAGCGGATTAATGCGGCGGGCTATCGAGGACCCGAGCGACTGCGGTCGGCCAGCCCCGCAGTGCTGCGCGTCGTCGTTTTGGGAGATTCCAGCACGTTTGGCTTGGGAGTGTGCCAGGATCAAACCTACGCGGCGTTGTTGGAGCGCGAATTGCCGAATAGCGAGGTCTTGAACTTCGGCGTGGTCGGCTTTACCGCCTTTCAGGGAGAAAAGCTGCTTGAAGGTCGGGTGTTACAGTACCATCCGACTGTTGTCCTGGCGGCCTTTGGCGCTATTGACGAGCTGTTGCCAGCGCTCGGGTACGATGTGGACGGCAAGTTTGGCATCACATCACGGGGAAGTCCTTGGGCCGCCCTGTGGCAGGATCGATTAAGCGGTTTGCGCATACTCCAGATCGTCGAGCGGCTGCTCAGTCGCAGGTCCGGGAGCGCGATTCCTCCACGGGAGGACGTATACTGGGAGAAATTGAATCGGGGTTCCCGAGACTACATGCGCAACCAGAGTGTTTCCAGTTTCGAGCGGTCGCTGGAGGGCATCGTCAGGTCAGGACAATCTCACGGCGCGCGCGTCGTCCTGATCGGGCCGCCACGGCGAACAGGGGTTGAGGCGCGATGGCCATGGGTCCAGGAGTACAGCGCAGCGATCGAGCGCGTGGCGTCACGACTCGGCGTGGGCTTCGGGGATGTTCGGGCGGCCTTTCGCGCCGTGCCGAATAGTGATGAGACATTGTTCCTCGACGATTATCATCCGAATGCTGCCGGACACCGGACGTACGCAGAGTTTCTTACCAAGATGCTTTTGCGAGACTTGGGCCATGGCAGCCTCGCAGGAAAAACGAAATGATATCTCCTCGCCTGTGCCCATGACGACATCCAGCTCGCCCATCGCAGTTCTGGAACCGCTGCACCAGCAAGTTCCATCGAGTGGCCGATTCAGCGTCCTCAGTCTGGAAAGGCTCTTCAGGTAGCCTGAATACAGGAGTCACGTTACACAGACCGCGGAGGGCGCGACTTTGACCACGCTCTTGATCGGGGCGAGCGGCCAGTTGGGAAGCGAACTGCGGCAGGCGTTCGACGATCATGACCTGGTGCCGCTGACCCATGCCGATCTTGAACTGACAGACAGGGCCCAGGTGAGGGACGCCCTGCATAAGTATCGGCCAGGCCTGATCCTCAACACCGCCGCCTACCACCGGGTGGATGAGTGCGAGGACCACCCCGAGCGCTCGTTCGCCGTCAACGCCCTGGCGGTCAGGGACCTCGCCATCGCGGCGAAAGAGATCGGCGCGGTCCTGGTCCACTTCAGCACCGATTACGTCTTTGACGGCCGGCAGCGCCGTCCCTACCGGGAGGTCGATCCGCCCGGACCCCTGAGCGTCTACGCCACCTCGAAGCTGGCGGGGGAGTATCTCGCCCGCGCGGTCCTCGACAGGCATTTCATCGTCCGAAGCTGCGGGCTGTATGGTCTGGCGGGCAGCCGGGGGAAGGGCGGTAACTTCGTCGAGACGATGCTCAGGCTGGCAAAGGAGGAGCGGGAGATCAGGGTGGTTGGCGACCAGATCCTCACGCCGACGAGCGCGAAGGAGCTGGCACGAAAGCTCCGAAAGTTGGTCGAGACCGATGCCTACGGCCTCTACCACATCACCAATAGTGGGGAGTGCTCCTGGTACCAGTTCGCTGCGGCGATCTTCGAGCTGACTCATCTCCGTCCCCTTCTCGCCGAAACGACCAGCGCTGCCTACGGCGCCCGCGCCACACGACCGGCCTATTCCGTCCTCGACAATGCGAACCTGCGATCGCTCGGCCTCGATGATCTAAATGACTGGCGGGATGCCCTCAAGGACTATCTGGCGGATAGGGAGCTGGCCATGAAGGAGGCGTCGGGCGATTGTCGGACTCCGCGCTGAAGCGATGCTCGAGTGGAATCCCGCAGGGGCCGAACAGCCATCTCCGTGCATCGTGGCGGAGATGGGCCTGCCGCTCGTGCAGTCACAAGTAGAGCCGGTGCGCGGAGCCGCAAGCTCTAGTTCGCTCAGCGTCGCGCTCTTTGCGCTCCTGGTCCCAAGCTTCGCCTGGGGGCAGTATCTCGCTCTCCCGGGTCCCGGCCCGAACGCTCCCGCCCCCGATTCACCCGCACACCTCGCTCTCTCGAACGAAACACTTCACCCCCCACCCCCGCGCGGCTACGCCATCGACATCCGACAGGCAAAGCAGGACGCCACCTCGGCTCTCGGCGTTGCCCCCGCCGGCGTTCAATACGATCGGGGAGCCTCCGCTTCGTCAACCCTAGCAAGGCCGCTCAGTCGGCTCAGCCTCCAGCCAGAGAGCAGCCCCAACCCTCCCATCCCCGCCCTGCTCGCCAGCTTCAGCGGGATTGCCTTTACTTTTTCCTTCCCACCCGACCCGGTCCTGGCCGCGGGGCCGACCAATCTGGTCCTGGTCACAAACGGGTCGGTGACCATTAAGGACAAGACAGGAGCGCTCGTGGCCTCGACGTCGCTCGATGCCTTCTTCTTTTCCGTCAGGGCTGTAAACGAGGACACCTTTGATCCGAGAGTCGTGTTCGACATGGGGAGCAATCGTTTCTTCCTCTCGGCAGCGGGGCAGATTGACAACTCAAATTGCACGGCCGGGACCTGCGTGTCGCACTTCTTGCTGGCGGTCTCCAAGAGCTCGAGCCCGGCGACCACGGGCTCCGCCGACTGGTATTTCTACGGCTTCGACGCGACGCTCGACGGGGCGACCCCCACCACGAACTGGGCGGACTTCCCCAGCCTGGGCGTGGACGGCAGCGTCGTGGTCCTCACGGCCAACATGTTCTCGTTCAAGAAGAGCAGGTTTCAGACGGCGAAGATCCGGATCTTGGACAAGGCTGTGTTGATCGCCGGAGGGGACGTGACCTGGACGGACTTTGTCGCGCTGAAGGATCCCTCGACTGGATTCCTCTCGTTTTCCCTCCAGCCTGCGCTCACGTTCGGGGGCCCGGGGCCCTTCTTTCTCGTCAGCGCCTCCAGCACGCTGCACTCCTGCGACCTCGTGGTCTGGGGCATCGCGAACCCACTGTCTTCCCCGACGCTCTCGCCGCGCACCGCCACGGCGGGCGGCACGTGCGATGTTCCGCCCAACGCCCCACAGTCGGGCGGGGGAACGCCGCTGGACACGGGCGACACGCGCCTTCTCAACGCCGTCTACCGCAACGGCTCCCTCTGGACCGCCCAGGCGATTAACATGAATTTCGGCAGTGGAAATATTTCGGCCAGTCGCTGGGTCCAGGTCGATGTGACTTCCTGGCCCGGCACGGTGAGCCTCACCCAGGACTCCACCTTCGGGGCCGACGGGATCTGGTACTTCTACCCGGTCGTCATGGTGGATGGCTCGAACAACCTCGCTGTGTCTTTCGCCCGCTCCAGCCCTTCCGAGTTTGGATCGGCTTCCTACACGGGGCGCCTGGGCACCGATCCGCCCAACACGCTTCAACCGAGCGCGCTCCTCAAAGCCGGAACAGCCAATTATCTGCATCTCGACAGCGTGGGGGACAACCGGTGGGGGGACTACTACGGGATCGCCCTGGACCCGAGCGACGGGAGCGTCTGGGTGCTGGGCGAGTACGCCGCCACTTTGAAACAGTGGGGTACGTGGGTCGGCCAGTTTGGGTTCTTTTTTCCTCCTGTCGGGTCGACAGTCGTCCCTCAGATACTAGCTGGTTCTACCTCCACGGATGGGATTGTCCCGCAACGGACGTTCCTCACGACCGATCCGATAGCCTTCCGCGCTATCTACTTTGACAATGCCTCCGCCTGCAGCGAGGTCGCGCCGACCTTTGTCCAGCTCTTCGTGTTCAACGTGGAAGGGCGGTTCATCCTGCAGACGAATGCTGAGAGTACCCCTCTTGGCGCAGGATCGAAATCCCGTACCCTCTCTATCGATCTTCCGCCCGGGACCCTGGCCCCTGATAGCTATCTATTTACGTTCCTGGTCCGAGACTGCACGAACATGAAATCTGTCGTGCTACCGGAGTTCTTGACGTTTCGCGTGATGAGCCCCTAAAAGCGAATACAGGTAAATGGATTTCTACCATGCTTTCAGCGCCCCAATAAGAGGCAAGGAGGAGAACGATGAAACCCGCGCGATGGATAACCATGATTGGGATCTTTCTCGTGGCCGCAGCAATGCCGGCAGGGGTTGCCTCCGCCGACCCCTCAGGGGCAGCTAATGTCCCACAGATTCTATTGGGCCTCACTGAGACCACTGCACCATCAGCTCAGCGAACCTTTCTCACCACCGATTCGATTGCCCTTACCGCCGTCTATTATGATCCCAATCCCGCCTGCGCTGGGGTAGCCCCACTGTTTGCCCAGCTCTTCGTGTTTAACGCCGAAGGGCTGTTTATGACACAAGTCAATTTTTCCACCTCAGCTCTCTCTTCCCCCTTCAGTTCGAAATACCGAGAGGTGGCTGTGGCTCTGAACCCTGGCACTCTCGCCGCAGGCACCTACAAATTCACCTTTCTGGTGCGGAGCTGTGATAATACCATTTCTGTCGTGTTACCGGAGTTGCTGACATTTCGGGTCATCAGCCCCTAATCTTTCCGCGAGGAGACCCAACGATTGCCGGCGAGTCACTCGCACCATCAAGAGTCGTTGAAGCGCTGCTAGTTAACCTGCATCCGCAGGTGCAGAGGAGGGTTCATGGCGCGGATTGCGGTGCTGCCTGGAGATGGCGTTGGGCCAGAAGTCGCCCCAGGTAGGTCGGGAAGCGGAGCGCAAGGCTCATTCAGGCTTCCTGGCCGCCATCGGTAAGCGATTCCTCGCCTATCGTTCGAGCAACGATCTCGTTCAAGTCCGCTCTCACCCTCTCCTCTGATGAACGTGCGGTCCTTGACAATGGCCGGAAAACCGTGCTAAGACGGATATAATTGTCCTGTCGAGACGCCGAATCGGGCTGATCGACGTTTGCCGGTTGTCGTCTTCTGCGGTTGAGTGGGAGCAACGCTGGTGGCTACTCCCCGGGTGGCGGTTGGGATCATCAATTACCATGACTACCGGCATTTGCCGGTCTGCCTGGACGGCGTGAAGCGTCAGAGTCTGAGGCCCGACCGGGTTATGGTGCTGGATAATCAAAGCAGGTTTGCAGAAATGCAGACTGTTGCCGGCGCCTATCCCGAGGTGCAGATGCTGCTGATGCAGGAGAATTTGGGCTACAGTGGGGGGGCCAATCGCATCATTCGAGAAGCGGACGGGTGTGACTACATCCTGCTTCTCAATCCCGATGCGGTCCTCGATCCTCGATGTCTGGAGGAGATGGTCCGGACGATGGAATCGGCTCCCAGCGTGGGCTCAGTGGGTGGCAAGCTCCTCTTGGGTGATTCCCAACTCGACGATGGGGGGGTCGGCAAACCGCCACGCCTCCTGGACAGCACCGGTCATCTCGTTTTCCGGAGTCGGCGAATCATCGACAGGGGACATGGCGAGGCGGATGTGGGCCAGTATGACACGCCTGAGGAGGTCTTCAGTATCTGCGGGGCGGCCGTTCTCTTCCGCAGGCGGATGCTGGAGGAGGTCCACATCGATGGAGAGTACTTCGACGAAGACTTCTTCGCCTACAAAGAGGATGTGGATATCTGCTGGCGGGCCCAATTGCTGGGATGGAGCTCTTTCTACAACCCGGTGGCGACCGCCTATCATCTGAGAGGATGGAAGCGTCGAGATGACCGCCGGAACGTGCCCTGGGTCCGGAAGTATCACTCCTTCAAGAACCATTACCTGATGATGATCAAGAATGAGCTCCCCTCCCTCTTCTGGCGGGATTTCCTTCCGATCCTCTGGCTGGGCGTGCGGGCCATGGCCTACATCACCATCATGGAGCCCGCCCTCTGGAAATCTATGCTGGATCTCAGGAAATACTGGCCCAGCGCCCAGTACAAGCGTCGGATCAGCATGGGGCGCCGTCGCAGCTCCGCCGAGAAGATGGGCCGATGGTTCGTCTAGTGCCGTTCCAACTCTCTCCGACTCACGACGTAATGACCCGCAGGCATCTGGATCTGCCGTCGCATCGCCTTGCCAAGTATCCGAACACGTTCGACCGGCACTAGGTCGATGAGCCTGGCTCGGCGCGCCAGCCTGAATATCACCTTGAAGGCGTTGGGCGAGTTCAGCCGTTTCGCCTGGGCCCTCCTCCTCATTGTCGTGGCCAGACGTCTTGGGGGTGAGTCCTTCGGACGCATCTCCTTCGCCTACTCCTTTACTTTTATTTTTGTGTTGGTCGCGGACCTTGGCCTGAGCACCATTGTGGTCCGCGAAGTGGCTCGTGACAAGGGCGCGGCAGGCTGGTATCTCGGCAACCTCCTCTCCCTGAAGTCGCTCTCCGCCCCGGTCACCTTCGCGCTGATTGCAGGGGCGATCATCCTCTCGGGCTATCCCTTTGAAGTGGTGGTGGTCGTCCTGCTCTTCGCAGGCATCAACCTCTCGCGGGGGATATTGGAGTTATACGGCGCGGTCTTCAGTGGCCTTGAGGTGATGGAGCGCGAGGCCGTGCTGAAGCACCTGCATCAGTTCAGCCTCTTGGTCTCAGGGGGGATCGCGCTGGCCCTCGGAAGCGGCCCGACCGGACTCGCGGTTGCCCTGCTGATCGGGAGTCTGATGGTCGTTGCCATCGGTTCCGGCATGGCCCGGCGGACCATCCCTTCGTTCCGCCCCCTGTGGGATACACCCCGCTGGATGGCGCTTCTGCGGCGAGCCTTTCCTGTGGCGATGATCACGATGTTCATCGTCCTGTCCAAGGAGAGCGACATCGTCCTTCTCAGCTACCTCGGACGGGGGGAACGGGACGTGGGCTGGTACGCGGCGGCGAGCAAGATCCTGAAGGTGCTCGAATTGATGCCGATGCTCGTCGTGAGCGGTGTCTACCCCGTGTTCTCTGAGCTCGCCAGAGGACCGGAGGGGCTCCTCGGCGTCGCCTATCGGGGAACCCTCAAACTCCTCTTGATGATCGCGATCCCGATGGCGATTGTGGTTGCCGGATTGGCCGAACCAATGGTCCGGTTCGTCTATGGGCAGGGCTTCACGGCGGCGAGTGCCCCGCTGCGAATCCTGGCCTGCTCCGTTCCCTTCCTCTATCTCGGGTATGTGCTGGTGAACGTCCTGGTCTCTTCGGATCGGACGAAGTGGGCGGCGCTGGCGACGGGCGGCGCAGCGGCCATGAACGTCACCGCGAATCTGCTGCTGATCCCGATCTTCGGGATTGCCGGATCGGCCCTCGCCGCACTCGCCGCGCAGGCCACCCTGGTCGTGATCGGCGCAGTCGGCGTCGAGCGGGCCGTCACCCGATCACGATGGATTCAGCTTGCCTCGAAGCCGGTCCTGGCGGGCGCTGCCATGTTCTCGGCGGTCGCCCTGATCGGCCCCGCGAGCTGGGTCGTCGCCTTCCCCGCCGGTCTCACGATCTATCTGCTGGTGCTGGTGCTGGTTGGCGCACTTCGGGAGGAAGAGTTCTTGGCGGTGAGAAGGCTCTGGCGCGGGGCCAAGCCGAGCAGGGTCCTCACCCCATGACGGCTCGAACGGGTTCCATGTTCCTCGTGCCGAGTTCCAGGTTCCATGTTCCAGGTTCCAAGGTACGCGCGTCTTGTAACCGGGAACCCCGCACCCCGCACCCCGCGCCCCGCACCCCGTCGGGACCGTATCGGCTCAACCTGGCCGGCCCGTCAACGGCTCATGCGCTGGTGCTACGGCTGGTGGGCCAAGACAAGTCAGTGCTGGAGATCGGGCCGGCCACCGGGTATCTGAGCCGCCGCTTCGTGGAAGCTGGATGTCGGGTGACAGGGATTGAAGTTGACGAGGAATGTGCCCGATCTGCGGAACAGTCGGGTGTCCAGCTCATCCGCGGGTCGGTAGAGGACGAGGAGGTCCTGGGGCAGATTCGAGCCACATTTGACGTGGTGGTTCTGGCGGATGTCCTGGAGCATCTCACGTGGCCCGAACGGACCCTTCTGCGGATGCAGCGCTTCCTGAATCCCGGGGGCTACGCGGTCGTGTCGCTTCCAAACATCGCCAATTGGAAAACCAGAATCGGTCTGCTCTTTGGCCGGTTTGACTACCAGGACGAAGGGATCTTGGATCGGACCCACCTCCGCTTCTTCACCAGGCGGAGCGCCGAGGCGATGATCCGGGAGGCCGGATACGAGGTGCTCGAATTTCATCCCGGCGCCACGCGAATGCCGGGGATCTTCCTGAAGGCGTGGCCGACCCTGTGTGCTGTCCACTTAGTCTTCAAGATCGCCCCGCGGAAGGAAGGACCATGATGGCAGAGGCGAGGGTCGCCCTCGTTCATGATTGGCTGACCGGAATGAGGGGCGGAGAACGCTGCCTGGAGGCCCTCTGCGACCTCTTTCCAGAAGCGGATCTCTTCACGCTGCTGCACGTGAAGGGACGCGTGTCGGAGATCATCGAACGGCGGCGGATCCACACGTCGGTGATCCAAATGCTGCCGTTTGCCGGTCGCCGCTACCGATACTATCTTCCGTTATTCCCGTGGGCTGTCGAGCGGTTCTCACTAGAGGGGTACGACGTGATCCTGTCCGACAGCCACTGCGTCGCCAAGGGGGTCAAGGTTCCGGCCGGGGCTCTCCACATCGCGTATGTCTACACCCCGATGCGCTACATCTGGGACCTGCAGGATGCATACGCTGGGGCCGGTCGGATGGGCCCGCTGTCGCGGCTCATGCTTCGGGCGATGACCGGCTACCTGCGGCGGTGGGACCTCGCGGCCAACGACCGCGTCGATCACTTTGCCGCCATCTCCCAGCATGTGGCAGATCGGATCCGACGCCACTACGGGCGGGAGGCCCGGGTGATCTACCCTCCGGTCGAGACCGCCCGCTTTCACATCGCGAGCCGCACAGACGACTACTACCTCGTGGCTGGTGCCTTTGCCCCATACAAGCGGATCGATCTCGCCATCGAGGCGTTTAACCGTCTCCGGCGGCGCCTGGTGATTGTGGGTGACGGCCAGGAGAACCGTCGCCTGCGGCGCATGGCTGGTCCGACCATCGAATTTCTGGGGTGGCGTCCGGACGGGGAATTCGCCGAGCTGCTCAGCCGCTGCCGCGCGTTGCTCTTCCCTGGCGAGGAGGATTTCGGGATCCTCCCGGTCGAGGCGATGGCCTGCGGGCGGCCGGTGATCGCCTATGGCAAAGGTGGCGTGACCGAAACCGTCATCCCCCTGAATCGTTTCGAGTTTCGAGTTTCGAGTTGGGAGTCAAGAGCGTCGGCGAACCCGGAACCCGAAACCCCCACGGGCGTTTTTTTCTACGAGCAGACCGTCGAGGGGTTGATCCGGGCGATCGAGCTTTTCGAACGATCGTCCGACCGGTTCGATCCGGAGGCACTTCGGGCCCATGCGTTGACCTTTGATCGCTCGATCTTTGAGAAGCGGATGGCTGCGTTCGTCGCTGCACAGTACGAACGTTGGAACAATGAGGGGCGGAAGCGCCGACGACGATGCTGAAGCGATACAGCCAATTTCTTGAAAGCCTGATGTTTATGTCCGACCTGCTGGCGATCTCCATAAGCTGGATGGTCGCGTACTATCTCCGCTTCTACTGGGGTCCGGTTCCCGTCTATCGCGGCATCCCCGACATCCGGCCATATCTCCTCCTGCTGGCGCTGATCGTCATCGTCTGGGCCGCTGCCTTCAAGGCGTTTGGACTCTACCGTCCCCGGCGCATCTCCTCTCGCCTGGCGGAGGTGAGTGACATCGCCCAGGCATGCACGCTTGCCGTCCTGATCCTCGTGGCCCTCACGTTCTTCTTCAAACAGTTCGAGTTCTCACGATTGGTGATCGTCTATTTCTGGGGGTTCAGCATCCTATCGGTCAGCCTTGTCAGGGGGTCCTTCCGCGAAAGTCTCCGCCTCATGAGGCGCAGAGGATACAATCTCCGCCACATCGTGATCGTCGGAGAGGGGACGCTGGCCCGAAAGGTGGTCGAGAGGATCCGTGCGCGTCCGGAATTGGGCCTTCGCATTGCCGGGCTCCTGGTCGCGGATCCCAAGACGGTGGGGGAAAAGGTGGAGGGACTGCACGTGCTCGGAACCTACGAGCAGGCGGGGGAGATCGCTCGGGAGCTGTCAATTGACAAGGTGTTCATCGCCATTCCCCTGGACGCCTATGGCCGGATGGAGGGGATCCTTCGAAGCCTTGAAGAGGCGATCGTGGACATCAACGTCGTTCCCGATCTCTACCAGTACATTACACTGCGCGGAGGGGTGGAGGAGTTCGAAGGCCTTCCCCTCATCAGTTTGCAAGACTCGCCCTCATACGGCTGGAACCTTGTTGCCAAGCGGGTGTTGGACATCGGCTCGTCGGGTATCGCCCTGCTCATCACGGCGCCACTGCTGCTGCTTATCGCGGCCGCTATCAAGCTGACATCGCCAGGTCCGGTGCTGTACCGTCAGGAGCGGATGGGTCTTGATGGCCGAACCTTTCATATGCTGAAATTTCGATCTATGAGGACCGAGGCTGAAGAAGACACCGGGGCGGTCTGGGCCACTCGGGACGACCGCCGCAGGACGGCGATCGGCGCGGTGCTTCGCCGGACTTCCCTGGACGAGCTGCCACAACTGATCAATGTCCTCCTGGGGGAGATGAGTCTGGTGGGTCCCCGCCCAGAGCGGCCGGTCTTTATCGAGGAGTTCCGGAAGCAGATCCCACGGTATATGCTCCGGCACAAGGTGAAAGCAGGCATCACCGGATGGGCCCAGGTCAATGGGTGGAGGGGCGATACCTCTCTTGATAGACGGATCGAGTGCGACCTGTTCTACATCGAACACTGGTCGTTGCTGTTCGATCTGAAGATTCTCTGGTTGAGTCTCTGGAAGGGGTTCATCCACAAGAATGCCATGTGATAGGGGACAGGGTGTAGGGTCTAGGGCGCATAGTTCAGGGTTCAGAGTCACACCACCATGAACTCCGAACTCTGGACTTCATAGAGTCCCTATCCTCTGCTATCCAAGGGAGAGATATGAAGATTCTGGTGACCGGAGGGGCCGGGTTCATCGCGTCGCATCTTGTGGACGCGTTGGTGAAGGAGGGCCATGAGGTGGTCGTGGTGGACGACCTTTCTATGGGCAGACGGGAACAGGTCCATCCCTCGGCCCGCTTCTACCAGGTGGATATCCGCCAGCGGGAGGCCATGGAAGCGATCTTTCGCGCCGAGCGCCCGGAACTGGTCAACCATCACGCGGCCCAGGGTAACTTACGCCGGTCGATGACCGAGCCGTCGTTTGACGCCTCTGTGAATATCGTCGGGTCGCTGATCCTGATCGAGCTCGCCCTTGCCTACAAGGTCAGGAAGTTCGTCTACATCTCGTCGGGTGGCGCGGTCTATGGCGAACCGCAGCGCCTGCCCGTTGACGAACAGCATCCGATCCGTCCGCTGTCCGCCTACGGGCTGAGCAAATGTACAGTGGAACGGTACCTGGAAATCCTCCGCGATTGGTTTGGCCTGGACTACACCACCCTGCGGTATGCCAATGTTTACGGCCCCCGGCAGGACCCCAGTGGCGAGGCCGGCGTGGTGGCGATTTTCAGCCGGCAGATGCTCGCCGGTCAGCGCCCGACGATTTTCGGCGATGGCACCAAGACCCGGGATTACGTCCATGTAGATGACGTCGTCCGGGCGAACCTCCTGGCCATGGTGGGGGAGCGGGCTGCAGGCAGGATCTACAACCTGGGCCTCGGACGTGAGGTCAGCGATCGGCAGATCTTTGAACTGGTTCGATCAGCGGTGGGTGCCACGCTGGAGCCGAGTCTGGAGACCAAACGTCCTGGCGAGATCGACCGAATCTGCCTGGACGCCTCACGCGCCAAGGCCGAACTCGGCTGGGAGCCGACCATTCCCCTTGAGGAGGGGATCGCCCGCACCGTCGCATTCTACCGGGAGGCTCAGGGGCGGGTGAGCGAAACTGATTGAATTTTTCCGCGATTTGGGATAGCCTAACTGAGTAGAATTTCAGGAGTTTCCCGGCGGGAGGTGCGACGATTCGGTACCAGGAGATTCTGGCCCGTTTTCCCGAACAACAACTCCTCGTCCTCGGCGATATCATGGTGGACGAGTACATCTGGGGGAGTGTTTCTCGGATTTCTCCGGAAGCTCCGGTCCCGGTCGTGGAAGTCAAGGCCGAGAGCGTTCGCTTGGGGGGTGCAGCCAATGTCGCTGCGAACATCCGAACCCTGGGTGGGAGGGCGATCCTGGTGGGCGTGATCGGCAACGACCCTCCTGCGGAGCGACTGGTTGATCAGCTTGAGGCCCTTGGAATCAAGGGGGACGGAGTGGTGGTGGACCGGAACCGCCCGACCACGATCAAGACGAGGGTCGTCGCGGGCAGCCAGCAGGTCGTGCGGTTCGACCGGGAGAGCGCGCTGGAGATGTCGAAGGAGGCAACGGAGCGGGTACTGCAGCTCGCCGTGGAGCACCTTCGGGAGGCGGATGCGCTGCTCATCTCGGATTACGCCAAGGGGGTGATCAGCAAGCTGGTGGCCAGACAGATCATCCCCCTCGCTCGACGGCGCAAGAAGATAATCGTTGTCGATCCGAAAGTGCACCATTTCCACCTCTACAAAGGGGCGACCGTCATCACGCCTAACCATCACGAAGCGGTCGCCTTTGCCCGGTTCCGCCTGCGCGAAGGGGAAGACCCCGATGAGGTGGGGCGGGAGCTGCAACAGACGCTTGAGGTGAACGCCGTGCTGGTGACAAGGGGGGACCAGGGAATGTCGCTCTTTGAGGACGGCGAAGTCACCCACATCCCCGCAGTCGCCAAGGAGGTCTATGACGTCACGGGGGCGGGAGACACCGTCGTCGCCACGCTGGGCCTGGCCCTGGCATCGGGCGCCTCACTGAAGGAGGCGGCTGTGATAGCCAACTATGCGGCTGGGGTGGTGGTCGGGAAGATGGGAACCGCGACCGTTAGCCAGTCGGAGCTCATGGACGCGCTGAAGACAGGGTCTAGGGGTTAGGGTTTACCCTATACCCTGCCCTCAGAAAGGAGGTGTGATGTCGACGAAGTTCATCTTTGTGACCGGCGGGGTACTGTCGTCGCTCGGCAAGGGGTTAGCCTCCGCCTCCATCGGCTGTCTGCTGGAAAGCCGCGGCTTCAAGGTGACGATGTTGAAATGCGACCCGTACATCAATGTGGATCCCGGCACCATGAACCCCTTCCAGCACGGGGAGGTCTTCGTCACCGACGATGGCTCTGAGACCGACCTTGACCTGGGCCATTACGAGCGCTTCACTGACCTTGTTCTGACCAAGGCCAGCAATATCACCACAGGTCAGATTTACCACTCAGTCATCACCAAGGAGCGTCGCGGCGACTACCTGGGTGGCACCGTTCAGGTCATCCCTCACATCACTGATGAGATCAAGCGCGCGATCCACCGGGTGGCGACGGGCGTGGACGTCGTGATCGTGGAAGTGGGCGGGACGGTTGGCGATATCGAGAGCCTGCCATTCCTCGAGGCCATCAGGCAGTTCAGGGGGGACGTCGGGAGGGAGAATGTCCTGTACATCCACCTGACATTGGTCCCCTATATCGCGCCGGCCGGCGAGCTGAAGTCGAAGCCGACACAGCACAGCGTGAAGGAGCTGCTCCAAATCGGGATTCAACCCGATATCCTGCTGTGCCGGACCGATCGATTCCTGCCGAAAGAGCTGAAGGCCAAGATCGCGCTGTTCTGCAATGTCTCCGAAAAGGCTGTCATCACCGCGAAGGATGTGGACAGCCTTTACGAGGTCCCGGTGGTCCTGCACAGCGAGGAGCTGGATGCGATCATCGTCCAGATGCTGGGCCTGCCGAATACCCAGGCGGATCTGGCGGGATGGGAGGCGATTGTCCGGAAGATCAAGGAGTCCAAGGCCAGCGTCACCATCGCTGTGGTGGGGAAGTACCTGGACCTGAAGGACTCCTACAAGAGTCTGACTGAGGCGATCATTCATGGCGGCATCGCCAACGACTGCCAGGTCCGGGTGAAGGCGGTGGATGCCGAGAAGGTGGAGCGCGACGGCCCCAAGGAGCACCTTCACGATGTGTCAGGTGTCCTGGTTCCTGGAGGCTTCGGCAGCCGAGGAATCGAGGGCAAGATTGCGGCCATCGCCTTCGCCCGTGAGGAGCGGGTCCCGTTCCTCGGGATCTGTTTGGGGATGCAGTGTGCCGTGATCGAATTCGCCCGGCATGTCTGCGGGCTGAAGGACGCGAATAGCCGCGAGTTTGACCCGAACACCCCGCACCCGGTCATCGATCTGATGCCCGAGCAGCGGGGTATCACGAACCTGGGGGGAACCATGCGGCTTGGCGCCTATCCGTGCCGTATCGTCCCGGGCTCCGTCGCCTACACCGCGTACGGGACCGAGGAGATCAGCGAGCGACATCGACATCGGTACGAGGTCAACAACGACTACCGAGATCTGTTAGAGCAGCATGGAATGCGACTGTGCGGGTTTTCACCCGATAACAAGCTGGTGGAGATGATCGAGCTGCCGGATCATCCCTGGTTCGTAGGCGGGCAATTTCACCCCGAGTTCAAATCGCGCCCCAGGCGGCCTCACCCGCTGTTCCGGGAGTTCATCAAGGCCTCCCTCCAACGGCAGGAAAGCAGGGTATAGAAGGCAGGGTAGAGGGTTTAGGGTAGAGGGTCTAGCAAGATTCCTTTCCTAGACCCTGAACCCTATCCCCTACCCCCTCTTCACTATGGCAGTGACAAAACAGGTACGGATAGGCGAGCTGATTATCGGCGGCGGAGCGCCGCTGGTCCTGGTGGCTGGTCCCTGCGTTATCGAGAGCGAGGAGCACCTTCTCAGGACCGGCGAGGCGATCAAGGCAGCCTGTGATGCCTGTGAGGTCCCCTTTATCCTCAAGGCCTCGTACGACAAGGCCAATCGTTCGTCAGTGGGTTCATTCCGCGGTCCTGGCCTTCGCGAGGGGCTCCGTATCCTGCAGCGCGTGAAGGAGAAGCTGGGCGTACCGGTCCTCTCAGACGTTCACGAAGTGGACCAGGTGCCTGCCGCCGCGGAGGTGCTCGATATCATCCAGATCCCGGCATTCTTGTGCCGCCAGACAGATCTCCTCCTTGTCGCTGGCCAGACCGGCAAGCCGGTCAATGTCAAGAAAGGGCAGTTCCTTTCGCCGTGGGATGCGGGCAATATCGTCGAGAAGCTCAGGTCCGTTGGCTGCGAGCAGATCATCCTGACCGAGCGCGGGACGAGCTTCGGATACAATAACCTGGTGGTGGACGTCCGCTCCCTGCCGGTCATGCGCAGCTTCGGCTATCCGGTCCTGTTCGACGCCACCCACAGTCTGCAACTGCCCGGGGGGGCAGGACACGCCTCTTCAGGGCAGGCGGAGTTCATCCCTTACCTGGCACGGGCCGCCGTGGCGGTAGGAGTCGATGGCCTTTTCATGGAGGTCCACCCTGACCCCGCGAACGCGCCAAGCGACGGGCCAAACATGCTTCGACTGGATGCGCTGCCGGGACTCTTGAGGCAGGTGATCAGGGTTCAGCAGGCGGTAGCGCCCTCTATCGATGAGCAGTCAGCGATCAGCAATCAGCCATCAGCGAAAGGCTGCCGGCTGACCGCTGAGAGCTGAGGGCTTTCATTCGAGGCATGCACACTTCCTTTCAACAGTTCATCCGCCTGCTTCGGTATGCCGCCCCCTATCGGGCCAGCGTGATCCTGGCCGTCGGATGCCTCTTTCTGATCGCGCTCCTCAACGCGGTCTCCATCGGGTCGCTCCAGCCGATCTTCGACGGTGTGTTTGCCACGGAGGGAAGCGGTTCCGGGATCAGCCTCCCGGGCCCGGTCAAGGCAGCGCTGGGCAACAGGCTGGTCCAGCTCCAAGAGTTCCTCCAGGCTCATCGGATCAGCGCCCTCACCTTCATGGGGGCCGCACTTTTCCTGGTGTTTCTGGCCAAGGGCGCGCTGGGCTATCTTCAACAACTCCGGATGCGGTACGTCTCGGAACGGGTCCAGCGGGACATCCGGAACGATCTGTATGCCCACCTGCAGACGCTGTCGCTTGGATTCTTCAGCCGCCGGTCAACCGGCGAGATCATGTCCCGCCTCGGCTCTGATGTGGAGAGCCTGGGCGACGCCTCGACCGAGCTCTTCAAGAACGCTCTCAAAGAGCCCCTCAACATTATCGGGCTCATTGGTTTGCTCTTCCTGATCAAGTGGCAGCTCGCGCTTCTCTCCCTCCTCGTCCTGCCTGTGGCCATCCTGCCGATTGTGAAGTTCGGGGCAAGGATCCGTCGCAGGGGAACCCGGGTCCAGGAGCGACGAGCGGAACTGAACACGATCCTGCAGGAAACCATCTCCGGCGTCAGGGTCGTCAAGGCCTTCGGCATGGAGGAATACGAGAAGGGGCGATACTGGGAGGCAAGCGACCAGGTCTTCAAGGCCATCATGCGGATCGTCAGAGTTGACGCGCTCACCTCACCTGTGCTGGAGATCCTCGGTTCCGTCGGCATCGTGATCGCCGTCTGGGTCGGCGGTTACCTGGTCTTCTCCAAGAGCCTGACGCCAGGGGCCTTCATGGCCTTCCTCGGGGCCCTCGCCTCCCTCTATCAGCCCGTGAAACGGATCAGCCAGATCAACAACAACATACAGCGTGGAATGGCCGGGGTGGCGCGGGTGTTCGAGCTTATGGATCTCCGCTCCGACGTGGCGGAGCGGCCCAACGCCGTGGCGCTCGGGCGGATGCAGGAAGGAGTGGAGCTCCACAATGTCTCCTTCGCCTACGAGGCCGATCGGCTCGTGCTCCGGGGGGTGAGTTTCAGTGCCAAGCTGGGCGAGATCGTGGCCATTGTCGGGAGCAGCGGTGCCGGCAAGACCACCCTGGTCAACCTCATTCCCCGCTTCTACGACCCGACGTCGGGAACCATCACCATCGACGGGATCGATATCAGCCGGGCAACGATCCGGTCGCTACGGGAGCAGATGGGGATCGTCGCGCAGGACACGATCCTCTTCGACGATAGCGTCTTCAACAATATCGCCTACGGCCAGCGCGACGTCGCCCCGGACAAGGTGGTGGAGGCTGCCCGGATTGCCAACGCCCATGAGTTCATCAATGCGCTCCCGGAGGGGTACGCCACCAGAGTCGGCGAGCGGGGGCTTCGCCTCTCGGGCGGCCAGAAGCAGCGGATCGCCATCGCCAGGGCCATCCTCAAGAACCCGCCCCTCCTGATCCTGGACGAGGTTACCTCGGCCCTCGATGCGGAGTCGGAGCGGCTCGTTCAGGAGGCCCTCGATCGGCTCATGCAGAACCGGACCGCCTTCGTGATCGCGCACCGGCTCTCCACCATCATTCGAGCCGATAAGATCCTTGTCCTGGACGGCGGATGCCTCGTTGAGCAGGGGACCCATGCCGAGCTGACCGCGCGCGGCGGCGTCTATAGTCGACTGTACGAGACATCGTATCGTGGGGCATGAACCGGGATGGCTGAGCTCACGGCGACCGTTATCACCTACAACGAGGAAGAGCATATCCGGCAGTGCCTGGAGAGCCTCGCGTGGGTGAAAGAGATCGTGGTCGTTGACTCGGGCAGTCGTGATCGCACCACAGAGATCTGCCGGGGCTACACCGACAAGGTGTTTGCCACCCCATGGGTGGGATTCATCGAGCAGAAGAATTGCGCGATCTCGTTCGCCTCGCACGATTGGGTTCTGAGCATCGACGCCGACGAGCGGGTCCCAGAGGAGCTGCGGCAGGCCATCGAACGAGAACTGTCGGCGCCCCGACACGATGGATACTGGATCTCCCGAAGGAACTATTTCTTGGGGCGGTGGATGCGCCACGGAGGGTGGTACCCAGATCGTGTCTTGCGCCTGTTTGACCGACGCAAAGGGCGGTTCGGGGGGGTAAACCCCCATGCGTATGTGGTGATCCAGGAAGGCTCCGTTGGCCTCATCGATAGTCACCTGGCTCATCTGACCTATAAAGATTTCTCGCAGTATGTCCGACAACAGAACCGGCATACGGAGATCTCGGCCGCCGAGCTGGTAAGAAGGGGTCGCCAGCCTGGGTCGGTCACCGGGGCGGAGCTGTTGCTGCGGGCCCTGGTCAAGTTCGTGCAGGCCTACCTGCTCAAGAGGGGGTTCCTGGATGGGTTTCACGGGTTGATTGCCGCGGTTGGCGCCTCCTACTGTCATGTCATCACATATGCCAAGGTCTGGGAACAGGGCCTCCGCGTGGAATCGAAGACCGACTCGGGGAAATCGTGGCCGCCATCTCGATAAGTGGTTTCACCTTGTGTCGGAACGCTGTCACCTTCGATTACCCTATCGTCGAGTCGGTCCGGTCTATCCTCCCGATCGTTGATGAGTACGTCGTGAATGTGGGTCGATCCGAGGACGGCACGCTCGACCTGATCCGCTCGATTCGGGATCCGAAGATCAGGATCTTCGAGACCGAGTGGGACGAGAGCCTCAGGCGCGATGGGTTGATCTTTTCTCAGCAGACCAACCTGGCCTTAGCCCAGTGCAAAGGCGACTGGGCCTTCTACCTGCAGGCGGACGAGGTGGTACACGAAGACCACCTGTCCTCGATCCTGC
The DNA here is from genome assembly GCA_041498535.1 of Methylomirabilis sp. (SeqCode). Classification (GTDB taxonomy): domain Bacteria; phylum Methylomirabilota; class Methylomirabilia; order Methylomirabilales; family Methylomirabilaceae; genus Methylomirabilis. The sequence goes on along the minus strand of JBGQIR010000002.1, from coordinate 9,592 downwards.
GGTCTCTGGAGCGTAACCACCAGCGCCGAGAGGTCCTTGGGCTGCTGTTCCGCTACCTGCACTTCAAGGGGGATTACTGGTCCGTCGATCCCTGGTCTTACCATTGGGAGGTCCGTCTCATCCGCAACGATGGGCGGCTGTGGTCCATTGGTGACGGCTGCGGGTTCGGGTGCGTTGACGATCCCGGTCAGCACAACCTGAAGGTCGGGCCTCGGCGCAGGTTGGCGAAATCCGGGGGTCGCATTTTCCATTATGGCTATGTGAAAGATCCAGCCATCCTGGTCCGGAAGAAACGATATCAGGCCTCAAGACATCACGAGGTGATCCCGGAGCCGGAACGGCGAGCCCTGGCCCGGGAGGCGTGGGAGTTCGAAGACTATGAGATCCTGAAGGAGTTTAACGGGACACATCCGGCCGTTATGGCCGGGCGTATCTCTCGGAGTGCTCGGCTCCGACCCAGGAGGAACCGCTGGCTGAACCGGCGTTTCTATGCGGAGGTCTTCGCCCATGGATTCAAAGGGTGATGGACCGACCCTGTCGGTCCTCATCATCACCCGCAACGAAGAGGACAACATCCGCTCCTGCCTTGAGAGCGTCACCTGGGCGGATGAGATCGTGGTGGTGGATGCCTGTAGTGATGACCGCACGGTTGAGATCAGCCGGCAATTCACGGACAGGGTCTACTCGAATGCATGGCCGGGCTTCCCCGCCCAGCGGAACTTCGGCCTCGAACGGACCACCGGGAAATGGGTCCTGATCCTTGATGCCGACGAGCGGGTGACGCCGGAGGCTAGAGAGGAGATCCTGGCCTGCATCGCGCGGGTGGATCGAGAGGAAGTCGTGGCCTATCGAATCCCCCGGAGGAACTACTTCTTCGGCCGGTGGCTACGCTGGGGTGGGGCCTTCCCCGACCTGCAGTGGCGCCTCTTCAAGCAGGGATTCATTCGGTACGACGAGACGAGCTTGGACACCCCGATCATCGGGGGGGCGAGCGCCATCATGCAGAGCCCCCTCGATCACTTCACGGGCCGGACTATCCAGCAGCGCCTCAGGAAGCTCGATGCCGAGACGGCTGTCAAGGCGAGGGAGACGGTAGTGAAGCGCCTTCGGATCGGATGGGCTGACGTCACGCTGCGGCCCGCGGTCACCTTTTTTAAGGTTTACCTCCTGAAACAGGGGTTCCGCGATGGCCTGCATGGGTTCGTGTACGCGACCTTAGTCAGCTTCTATACCTTTGTCCGGTACGTGAAGGCATGGGAGCTGCTGAGGAACGCGAGGGGCTCCGGATAGGGCACGGCGATGAGAAGGATGGCGCAGGTGCGGCGGATCCTTTATGTTCATCGGTCTATCGGGGCGAGCTATGGCGGATCGCTCGTGGACCTTCTGAACATCGTGTCGCACCTTGATAAAGCCCGCTACGTCCCCACGGTTCTCCTCTCTTGCGGGAATGAACCCTTGCCCAGGTTCCATCGTCTCGGTGTGGAGACGGCTTGTCTCCCGCTCCCGGCCATCAGGAAAGGGAAGTCGCTTCCTTTCATCCCGTCCGCGATCTTGAGGATGCGGCAACTGCTCCGGGCCAAGGGTATCTCTTTGGTCCACGTCAACGACGCTGACGACGCCGCCATTGCCTCTTTGGCCTGTCGCCTCGCCGGGATCCCTTGCATCGTCCACATGCGGAGCGAGATGGTGCCGGGAAAATTCAGAAAGTTACGCCTGCAATGGGCCGACCTCCTGATCGCGGTCTCGGAGGGGGTGCGGGAGAAAGCCATCCAGGGGGGCCTCCCGCCTGAGAAGGTCGTGACGGTACGCAGCGGGATCGATCCTAGAATGGCTACGGCCGGCGGAGAGGGTCTGAAGGTGAGACGGGAGCACGGCGTTCCGCCGGAAACCTTCCTGCTTGGGAGCGTAGGCAATATCGCCCCAGTCAAGGGGTACGACATCCTCATCAGAGCGGTGGCAAAGGCGAGGCAGGACATCGACGATCTCGCTTGCCTTATCCTTGGGGCGAACGATCACGGCCTCAGGGCGGAGTTAGAAAGACTGGGTGAATCCCTTGGCCTCGACGGGCGGTTGATCTTTGTCGGGTTTCGGGAGCAGGTATTCCCTTACCTCGATGCCATGGATCTCTTTGTTCTGCCCTCGGTCGATGAAGGGTTCGGGATCGTGCTGCTTGAGGCGATGTCTGTCGGTAAGCCGGTGGTGGCGACTGCGGTGGCTGGCCCGCTTGAGATTGTGGAGGATGGGCTGAGCGGTCTGTTAGTGCCTCCCAGGGACCCTGAAGCGCTGTCCAAGGCGCTCGTTGAACTCCTGAAAGACCCGCGGCGTCGCGCGTCCATGGGGAAGCGTGGGCGGGAGCGAGTGGAAGCCCTCTTCAGCCTCGATTCACAGATGCGGAGCCTGACCGCGCTGTACGATCGGCTGCTCCTTGAGAGACAAGACCGGCCCAGGGGGAGCCCAACGTGACAAGGAGTAGCCGGCGGCGCACAGACCCCGCCGGGGAAGCCGAGGCGCTTGGCCCACCCAAGACCTTCTCTTTTCGTGGACCGGCCGGTGTGTAGATGGGATTGGGAGGCCGCGCCCTGGCGGTTCGCCGTTTTTCGATAGAGGAACAGATGGTAGCTCGCGAGTCGTTATATACCGGGGTGCTCGATGACCCGTCACGATGAGCCCATGGTGCGCGGGGGCAATCACAAGGGCGCTAGTCTGTACATTCTGCTCATGGCGATCCGGGCGCTTGGTGATACGGTGCTGATCACGCCGATCATCCGGGCATTGAAGGAACAATTTCCCATCTCCAAGGTCCTTGTCGTCGTCGACGCGATCGGCGCTGACGTGCTCCTCCACAACCCGCATATCGATCGCCTCTTCGTCATCGACCGCGCGGCTAGGTGACGGGTGCCTTGGCCCATGCGGTTCTATCGGGAGGAAACGACAGGAATGTATGCTGCGGATCTCAGTGGAGGAGGTACTCGAGGCTGCCGGTCGTGTTCTGCCCTCGTCTCGCCTTCGCCTCTCCCACCCCTGTTGAGCGAAGGGATCCGCTTATCGGTCCCCGCATGAGGCGTCCAGAAGAGATGATGGAGAAGGGCAGGTCAATGGCCTTCGGGTGGGCGTCAGACCAGGTGAGGCTGTGGAGTCGGCAGGGGGCGGCCTCTGTCCGGTCTCGGGACGAGTGGATTCATTGGGCTCTGGTTGCATTTGTTTTCTTGTTACCGTTCCCGCTGTTCGGGCCGGACGGCAGAAACGTCCTGCTCTACGTCCTACTGGTGGTCTGGTTCCACGGCCGCAAGGCGGGAGCTCGCCTCACCGAGGATCAGGCACGGCTGGGGTGGGGACTTTTGATCTACCTGCTTGCGGCGGGCATGTCGGTTAGCGTCTCGCCGGATGCCGGGGTCAGCCTTAGGGAGATTCAGCGGCTTCCCCTCAATGGACTCATCTTGTTCCTTATCCTCGCCAAGGGTCAGGGCTCCCCGGTCCGGCTTCGTCATTACGTCATGGCGCTGGTATGCGCTTCGGGGCTCGTCGCAGGCTACGGTCTAATCGGATTGTTCAATGGACGAGCCCAACTGGCTGGAATGCCCACCTCAGTCTATGCCTGGAAGAACGAGCTGGGGTACCTGCTGGCAGTGAGCATCACGATCGTCATCTGGAAGCTCCTCACGACGAGCGATCGGATTCAACGAGCGGGCTGGGCCATTCTGGCGCTCGCTCAGTTCTGGCTGCTTATCCTGAGCTACACGCGGGCGGCCCTGGTGGCGGTCATCGTGTCGACGCTCATCCTGACAGTCGCGCTTCGGCGTATGAAGGTTCTCCTGGTCTGCATCGTCGCTTTCATGACCTTGCTGGCCGTGAGCGGCCAGCGCATCGTGACCCGCCACCTCAGCATTGTCCAGCCATCGACGTATGTGGCTGGGAACCTGTCGGGAAGGGTGGACCTCTGGGGGGGAACCCTTGCGATGATCAAGCGACAGCCCCTCCGTGGCTACGGGTTTGGTGCCCCTTTGTTCGCTCGGACTGCCAGGGCTTTTGCCGATCAGACGGGGGATGCTCGCGCTACGCTGGGCAGCCACGCCCATAATCTATTCCTGGAAGCGGCATTCGAGACGGGTCTGTTTGGCTTGGCCGCGCTTTCTCTTCTGGGAGGGACGGTGGCCTGGGTGTTGATAAAAAGATGTCGGGTGAGCCAATCGCGCGATGCTCCCCGGCGGGAAATTGCCGTCCTGTTTCTTGCAATCTATGCGGGCATGATAGTCATCTCATTGACCGATTATCTGTTGCTTGATCGGTTTGGCGTTCTCGGATGGACTCTGTTCGCATGCACGGGAGCGCTTGTCTCGGAGACGCCTTGGCATGGGGGACCGGAAGAGACTGTCGCTGGCCCGCCGTTTTCTGATGCCTCCGCGCGGAGGCTGCCAGGGCGGGACCGGCCGTGAGCCAAGCGGGGGTTTCGCTGACCGTGGGAAGCCCTGTGGTTTCATCCACGCCCCGCCTTGACGGGAACAGGCCATGCGAATTGGTATAGATGCCGATCCGATAGTGGTTGGACGAGCGGGCGTTGGCCGGTACACGACCGAGCTGGTCTCGCACCTCGTGCGGCTCGCCCCCGAGGAGGAGTTCGTTCTCTACCGCACGGGTCTGGGGCGCCAATGGACTGAGGCGGCAGGATGGGGCGGACGGGCCAGGGTCGTTTGGGCGCCCAAGCCGCTGGTCGCTGCCCGGACCAGGCTCGACAGGCTGGATGTCTACCACGGCACGAACTATAGGCTTCGAGGCGCTGGCCGGTGTGGGACCGTCCTCTCGATTCACGACCTGGCGATTGAGCGCATCCCCGGACTCGCCAGGCACGGTTGGATTGCCCGCCTCGCATCTGAAAAAACCAGGCGGGCGGCTCACCGGGCGACGTTCGTGGTGGTGGGGTCGGAGCACACGGCCCAGGATGTGGTTGAGGTGATGGGGGTTCCGCGAGAGAAGATCAAGGTGATCAACTACGGGGTGGGGGAGGAGTATTACCCCGAGCGGGCTGCGGGCGGTCGCGGGGCGCTTTGTCAGCGGTACGCCTTGCCGCGGGAGAGATATGTCTTATTCGTCGGGACGCTCGAGCCGCGCAAGAACCTCCCGACGCTCATCACTGCATTCGGCCGACTGTCGCGGATCCGGCGCTCTCATTGTCTGGTCTTGGCTGGTGCCTTGGGATGGCGAGGTCAGGAGATCTATGATGCCGTGGCCCGATCTGGCTTGGTCGGGGAGGTGATCATGCCCGGATATCTGCCCACTGACGAGCTACGGAGCCTCTATTCCTATGCTGACCTGTTCGTGTACCCATCGCTCTACGAGGGCTTCGGCCTGCCGCCTTTGGAGGCGATGGTATGCGGGGCACCCGTCATCACATCCAATAGCTCATCGTTCCCTGAGGTTGTCGGCGACGCGGCCCTCCAGATTGACCCCCAAGACCCGGACGCCCTTGCGGACGCCGTGAAAGCCGTCCTGGAGGACGAGTCATTGGCCGCTGCGCTTCGTGCCCGCGGATTCGATCGCGCCAAGAGGTTCTCCTGGGAACGGGCAGCCCGCGAAACACTCGAGGTATATCGTGAGGTTGGGAATGCCTGAGCAACCAGCGGCTCCGGGCCTTCCGTTTTCGGGGTGGGATGATGCGGTGCGGGCCAGGACCGTCCTCACATGTTCGCTGACACCGGCAGGGCCGGGCCGACGAAGACGGCAAGGCGACAAGCTGGCGTGGACGATCTGATGACGCCCGGAGGGACAGCGAAGATCGCCTTGGGGGCGAATGAGCCCCAGAGGATTCTCGTCATCAAACTGCGCTACCTCGGGGATGTCCTCATCAGCACGCCCGTAGTGACCTCGCTCCGGGCGGCGTTCCCCAGGGTGTATCTCTCGATGCTCGTTAACCCTGGCACCGAGGCGATGATTGCGCACAACCCCCATCTTGATGAGGTTCTGGTGGTAGAGCGGAGCGCCTCCTCACTCCGCCAGCTTCGATTTGTGCTGGGGTTGCGACGGCGTCACTTCGACGTCGTGATCGATCTCACCGACGGGGACCGGGCGGCGATACTGAGCAGGGTCACCGGAGCGGCGATCAGGGTCGGTTTCAACCGAGAGGGCCTCTGGCGCGGACGGCTCTACACTCACGTGGTGCCGTTGCAGCAGCAGCCGATCCCGATGATCCGCCAGAACCTGATGGTTCTCGACACACTGGAGATTCCGGTTGTTGAATCGACGCCGCTGCTCAGGGTCCGACCGGCTGATGAGGCGGCAGCGGGGGCGGCCCTCGATGAGATGTCAATTGGCCTCGGCGAGCCTTTTGTCGCCGTGCATCCCGGTGCACGGTGGTGGTTCAAGAGCTGGCCATCGGAGCGGTTCGCGAGTCTGATCGACTATATGCAGGAGAAGCTCGGCATGAAGGCCGTCCTGCTGGGGGGCAATCAGGAGCGGGAGATTGCGGGAGCGATCCTGGAGCAGCTCGGGAGTGCCCGCCGATCACTCGTCGGGCGCCTTGGGATCCTCGAGCTGGCCGCCCTCCTGCGACGTGCCACCCTCTTCGTCGGAAACGACAATGGCCCGATGCACATCGCCGCCGCCATGGGCACGGCGGTGGTCGGCCTCTTTGGTCCCTCGGACCCGAGGATCTGGGGCCCCGCCGGTCAAGGCCATGCGATCCTCTACAAGGGGATCGACTGCCGACCCTGTTTCCCCGGCGGGTGCCGGCGCGGGGAGGGCAACTGCATGCGGTTGATTGGGCTCGAAGAGGTCATCGCGCTGGTGGAGCGGTTGCTCGAGCAGTCGCCAACGAGAAGAGAGAGCCGGTGATTCGCGATCGAGGGCGAAGAGTCCTCCGCATCGAGGCCGAAGCCATTCTCGGCCTGATCCCGAAGCTCGATGAGCGGTTCGACCAGGCGGTCAAGATTCTTCGGGACTGCCGGGGCCGGGTGGCGCTGACCGGTATAGGGAAGTCTGGCTCCGTCGCTCAAAAAATCGCTTCCACCCTGGCCAGCACTGGTACCCCCGCTTTTTTTCTGCATCCGGCTGAAGGGGGGCACGGCGACCTGGGGATGCTGGTTCGCGGCGACGTGTTGATCGCGGTCTCGAACAGCGGAGAAACGGACGAGCTGATCGAGCTGCTCCCCGCGATCAAGCGGCTTGGGCTGAAGCTGATCGCGCTGGTGGGTGATCCAGCTTCCACCCTCGCCAGGCAGAGCGATGTGGCGATCGACGTGAGCGTGGCGGAAGAAGCGTGTCCGATGGGCCTTGCCCCGACGGCCAGCACCACCGCCGCGCTGGCGATGGGGGATGCCCTCGCGGTCGCGCTGCTGGAGGAACGCGGCTTCACCGAGCAGGATTTCGCCCTGCTGCATCCGGCAGGGAGCCTGGGCCGGCGGCTGCTCTGGCGGGTGCAGGACCTCATGCATGCCGGTCAGCAAATCCCCAGAGTCTCCGAGGATGCCCTCATGCGGGACGCCATCGCCGAGATCTCTCAGAAGAAGCTCGGGATGACCGCGGTCGTGGACGGCGCCGGCAGACTCACCGGGATCGTCACTGACGGCGACCTCAGGCGGGCGCTGCAGAAGGGGATGGATCTGCTTCAACGCCGAGTGAAGGAGTGCATGACGGCCAACCCCAAGACCATAGACAGGGAGTCCCTCGCCGCCAAGGCGCTGGAGATGATGGAGCGGCACGCGATCACCTCCCTGCTGATCGTCGATGTCGAGGGGCGCCCGGAGGGAGTCATCCATCTCCATGATCTGCTGAAGGCTGGGGTGGTGTAGGGATGTTACAACTTCTGGGTTCCACGTTCAGAAGCGTCTTTTTAAAAACCGGAAAACCGGGTGGACTGCAACAAGAAAGTAGAGAAGGGGTGAGGATGGCGTTAGACATACGACGGGAGGTGGAGGCGCCTTCAATGCTAAAGGCCCGGAATCTCTTCCGTCTGTCCGCAGTAATGGAAAAGGAATGGGTGGTCATCACCTTCTTGTTGATTTGGGGGCTGGTCGTCTACTACTCGCATTTAGGCTCTCCGCTGAGAGGTGAGGAGACGAAGTACGCCGAGATAGCACGAAAGATCCTGCACAGTCACGAGTGGTTCCGGCTCGAATACGACGGAGGCCCGTACCTGAATAAACCCCCTCTGCATTTCTGGTTGATGGCCATATCTATGGGCCTCTTGGGGCCGAGCGAGTTTGCCGTTCGCCTGCCGACCGCGACCTTTGGGTTCGGGACGGTGTTTTTGGTGTACTATTGCGGAAAGGTATTGTTTCACCGGCAAATCGGACTTGTCGCGGCGCTCATCACGGCAAGTACCTTGTCTTCCGTTTGGAACGGCCACTTAGTGAAATTCGATACCGAACTCGGCTGCTTGATGAACGTCGCGTTCTTTGCCCTCTACCTCGCCTACCGTGGAGGTGGTCGGCGGCTAGGCTATTTCTGTCTCGCCTTCATCGCGATGGCCGTGGGGACAATGCTGAAGGGGCCCGTCGCCGTGCTTCTGCCCGGGGTAGCGGGCTTCGCCTTTTTGGTGATTACGCGGAGGTCTAAGGCGTTCAGGGAGATCCCATTGTTTGTGTTTGGCCTAGCGATCCTCCTGCTCCTTGCGGGGCCCTACTATTGGAGATTGGGCAAGACGTTCAACCAGCACTTTTTTGTGACCGAGAATCTGATGCGCGTCCTCCACCAGAGATCAGCGCCGGCGGTATTCTACGTCTATATGATATTTGCGGAGTTCTTTCCCTGGAGCCTGTTTCTCCCATGTGTGGGGGCGTACCTCTGGATGTCTCGTTCCCGCCATCTCAGCGAAGAGGAGGTGTTGCTTCGCGTATGGGCTATCGGCTTCTTCCTGCTCTTAAGCCTGCCGGCGTTTAAGATCGAACGGTTTCTTGTGTGGATCATACCGCCGTTCGCCTTATTGACGGCCCGCTACTGGGATCGTTTCATCACCCCCTCAGAACCGGTGCATCCGGTCGAAGATCGATTGCTCCGGCTCACGAGCGCTCTCTTGGCCCTGGGGATTGTAGTGGCGTTGTTTGCTGGACCATTGGTATTTCGGGCACGATACTCCATCCCCACTAACTTCTGGCCGGCGCCCTTTGCGCTTCTCATCGGCCTCTGCTGCTTGGCCCTCTTGTACAACGCCCTGAGGCGGGGCCCGCGGGGAATCTTTTTGGGCGTCTGGGCGGTCGCCATGGCGCTGACCCTTGGGCTCGTTCAAGTTTTCTACCCCGCTCTGGCGAGGTACGACTCCGCCAAACCGATCAGCGAGCAAGTACGCGCGATCGTGGGTGATTCCCCTGTGGTCATGCAGATACCGGACTGGACATTCAGGGTTGAATTCCTCTACTATCTCGATCGTCCAGACGCGGTGCTCCGGCTCGACACAGCCGACGAGATCTACGCCGCTTTCCGCCCAGTGAGGCAGGTCTTTGGCCTCGTGACCAGAGATCGCTATGAGGAGCTTGAACGTCGAGGTGACGTCCCGTTGGCGCGGCTCGCGGACTATACCCATCGCAGGCGGGACTATGTCTTGGTGGGGAAGCCGCATCGGTCCTAATCTCCTATGTGCCAGAGCGGCCGGGTGATCTTGCAG
>JBGQIR010000001.1:0-44914 GCA_041498535.1 Methylomirabilis sp. (SeqCode) | reverse complement strand
GTTGACCAACAGGTCGGGAGACTCATGAGCATATGGGCCTGCATACATCTGCTCTCGCGTCAGCACACTGCGGATGGCGACCTTTCCCCGGGCCGGATCACCGAGGCCGGTGAGCCCCTTGACGATGCTGGCCTTCACTCTCGCGGCCTCCACCGCCTCCACAATGCCCCTTTCCTCCCGCCCCTTCATGTTCAGGTAAATGCCCCCTAGCCCAACGGCGTAGGCTTTGGTTCGGCTCCAATCCACGCTGCGGAAGAAACCCCCGGCCTGTTCCCCTGGTTCAACCGCATTCCGCAAAGCCAGCAGGCCATTGTCATGCAGCCAGGTATTCAGGTGGATGCCACGCTGGAAGCTGCCCATGCCATGGTCGCTGAGGACGATGAACAGCGTCCGGTCGTCGGCGCACTGCAGTGCCTTTCCGACAATCGCGTCGCAGGAGCGGTAGTGCTCCTCGATGACGCGTGCCATCTCCGGCGTCGCCTCTCTCCGGAGGGCCGGATGCCCGGTCTCGCGGAACCGCCAGAACATGTGCTGCACGCGGTCTGGGGTATCGAACAGGCAGAAGAACCATCCGTCCTCCCGACGCTCCAGTTCATAGAGCATCATCCTCTCACGTTCGCGCAGCACGCCCTCGCACTGTTCCAGATAGGCGGCTTCGCCGAAACGCTGGTTATTCAATCCCCCGTGATCCTCGACCATGCCGGTCGTATAGAACGTCCCCACCTTCCCCGCCAGCTCCCTGGCATAGTCGGGGGGCGAGGTGATCGGGAAGATCGGCGCGTCCGGGTCGAAGTTGATGGGGGAGGCGTAGAGCTCGAACACCGGTTCCAGCCGCACCAGGTAAAAGCGCAGCATCCCACGGACCGATTGCAACAGCCCCGTCTTGAACTTTACCTTGAGCCACTCACTCCACTCGCCTTCTCGGATTTCCAGGGCATTCGGCCGACCCCCCGACACCAGAATGACCTTCCTCGCGGACGGCTCGAGCTGGATCCTGATTTCACGCGTGATGTCCGACCCCGTCTTGGGATCGCGCGGACCGATCAGGTACGTCGTGATCGTGCCGCGACCGTCGCTCGGCAGGCTCACCACGTGCTCGCTCTCTTCCGCCTTCACGTTTTGGCCGGAGCTGTAGAATGTTGAAGTCCCCAGCCCGCCGCGGAGGTCGGGCACCCCCACCCCGGCCAACATTCGTCCTCGGATGTTGTCCGGGGGATAGGTGCAGGGACACCGAATGATGGTTGATGAGATCCCCGCCGCCGACAGCAATTCCCACAGCGCGACGCCCCGCCGCAGGCTGACCGCCTTTGGCGGCAGGTACGCCTTTTTCTGTTCGTGGCGGTTCAGGGAAAAGTCGGGGAGATACGTCTTGGGGTCGCGGCGGATAAAGTCGAAGATCCCGTGGCCACCCGGGTTCGTGCCAGTGACAAAGGTTGACCACGCCACGGGCGTGAGCGCCGGATAGGTTGTCCGGAGGCGTGAGTAGCCACCCTCGCTCCTGAGCTTTGCCAGGTTCGGCAGCTCGCCCTCGTCGAGCATCGGCTCGACGATCTTGGGATCGAGCCCATCGAGTCCGATGACGATAACCTTCTTCACGCCGGCCAGGTTCAATGTTCCCCTGGTGAGGCCTCGGTCCCATTTCGCGGTCGCTGCCCGCGCCGCATGTTCCGCACTTGCGTGAACCGTTCCGCGAAGAACCGCCAAGCCCGTCGGGCCAGCACGACCGCGCGATGCCAGACCATCAACAGGACCCCGACGATCGCTGCCAAGGCTGAAGCCAGTGGCAGGGTTGTTTCCGGACCCATGTAGAGAACGAGAATGCCGTTCAGAGCTGAAAGCGGTCCCGGGAGTTGGTTCACACCAACAACACGGGTGAAGAGCAATAAGTGGCGCATTCCGATCAGCATGAGCGCTCCTTCAATTAAAGCAGGCCTGAATCGCGAATTGTAATCCCGTCTTCGCAGCACATCCTGGGTTAGTCAACAGGGTGGCCCCGGGGAATCCGACGTGCGCAATACAACGCTCGGCGCAAGGTGCCAATATACATCACCAGCCCCGTGCGGTAAACAAAAATCCAGTCCCGTGTTGAGCGGACAATGCGGCCTGTAATAGAACAGAGTTATCGGCCCCTTTCGCGAGGCCCGTTGCTGCATCATAGGTCCGACTCGATGCGATACGGTGTCAGCCTCGGCGGGTCCGCGTCCGCCTCCAGCAGCCAGGCGCGCCGGTCTTTGAAATAGGCGAGCAGCTCGCGGTTGCGGGCCGCGTCCATCTCCCGTGCCCAGACGACCTTGGCGCCGTCGATGTCGGCCGCGTTGTAGACCCACTGCCAATGTGGTGAGCGCCAGGGCCAGTAGCGCACGATGACCAGATGGCGTTTCCCCGCCTCTTCGAGCTGCTCAACAATCCTCTCCCGCTGCAGGCCCGCGGCGCGCGACTCAGCCCGCGGCTTAATCCGCATTTGCGGCGCCAGCACGACGCAGAGGCCCAGGATGGCCCACACAAGGACCCGCCCGGTCGGTCTCCCTCGCGACCGCCACACCCGCAGGTGCCGCATCGACTGGAGCACGAGCACGTAGAGCACGGCGGTGATCGGGGCCGCGTAGTGCGGGTTCATCCAGGTCTCCGCGAGCAGGCCCACCGCCAGCACGCCGCAGGTCAGCAGCGCCACGCGCATCCATCGGTTCTTCAGCGTCCAGGGTAGCATGAGCAGCGGGACCGTGAGCAAGGGGCCAAGGTAGAAGCCCCACGCAACTCCAAGCTGCTTCGCCTTCACCGCGACCAGCCCGGTGAACGAGTGCTGCCTCATATACTTGAAGGCCTTGCTTCTGTAATACTCGCGCAGCACCTGGTGGCGATAGGCCGGCTCAGGTCGCGGGCGTTGCCAAAGGAAGGCCGGCGCGATCGCGTACGTCGCCTCATGCACCTGGTACGGCAGCCGGAGCGGGTCGCCAGTCACGCGGTAGTCGTAGTAGGCCATCGCCCCGGCGGTGAGCGCGAGGACGAGGCCGAGCGGGAGGACGACCCGCCTGAGCGCCACCCGGGCGGGGGCGCCCCACAGCCCATGCAGGAGCACGGCGCCGGCAGGGAGGCTGACGAGGAGGCCTTCGTAGGGCCGGCTGTTCGCGATGAGGGCGAGGCCGAGGCCGAGCAGGAAGGCCTCCCAGATCCGGGGGCGGCGCACGAGCCGGGGGAGCGCCCCGAAGAGGAGCGCCCCGCCGAGGGCCGCGACCGCCCCGCCCCAGTAGCTCTGGGCCCAGTAGCTGAAGAGGCCGAGGCGCACGACCGCGAGGAGCCCCCCGAGCAGCGCCCAGGTGGGAGGGAGCCAGGCCTGGAGCATCCAGGTGATCCCGGCGCAGGCGAGGGCCACGCTCAGCCAGACCCCCACGGCCGGGTACCCGGCCAGGACCTGCCCCACCGCGAGGAAGAGCCCCTGCCCCGGGGGGTACTTGGAGGCGTAGGTTGGCTGCTGGAGGATGTGGATGCTCTCGAAGTGGACCCACAGGGGATGGGGCGGGTTGGTCAGGCGCCCCGAGGCGAAGGTGTCGGCGGCGAGGAGGTAACTGAACTCGTCGTGGATCGCCGGCACAGGCAGGCCCCAGAGAAGCGCTATCGCCGCGCTCCCCCCGAAGCTCAGGAGCCCGACCAGAGCGACCGCCCGGCCCCTGCGCCGGGCGATGCCCCGGATTTCGCCCTCCGCCCGGCCGACCCACCTCTCACCCAGGCGCGGCCTGAGCAGGGCAATTGCAAGGGCGAGAAGGGTCGCCGCAGATTCATAGATCAAGATTCGGGTCATTGACCGAAGGGGAGAGGCTCATTCCAGACACATGATTTCGTAGAAAAGTCGACCCTTGAAGCTACACACGTACCCTGAGTGTGGGTAGCATAGGAACCGAGCTGTCAGATGGGATCACATTTTTGTACGCCCAGTACGCGCCCGGCATAGGTGAGAGGAGCACTCGCCCCCGAGGAATCCTTAGTAGGTAATGACTATTGTGGGGCAGTCGTGCTAACATTCAAGCCGCTCCCAGAAAGAGAGTTGATTTTTTAACATGTCAGCGGCTAGAAAACCTCACTATAGCACCAAGCCTTTCTCTTTCAGGTCAACATGTGCAGCGCAGTCCTGAGCGTGGATTGTGGGTCTAGCAGCCCCCAATGAAGATCTGTCTGATTGGCCCCATACACCCCTTGAGGGGGGGGATCGCCCACTACAACGCGCAACTCGGCGTCGAGCTGGCGAACCATCATCAGGTCGTCGTGATCTCCTATTCGCGCCAGTACCCTGCGCTGCTCTTCCCCGGGCGGACTCAGCTCGATCCGGACGCAGATCCACCAAGGCTGACTGCCGAGCCACTCCTTGATTCGATCAACCCCGTGAGCTAGCTCCGGGCCGACCGCCGGATCATCGAACTATCGCCTGACTTGACGATAGGCCACTGGTGGCATCCATTTTTTGGCCCGTGCATCGGAACGACCCTGCGCCTTCTCAAGAGGCGATCCCGCGCCAGGGTCGCCCTCATCTGCCACAATATCATTCCCCACGAACCGTTTCCCGGAACGCGGGGGCTCACAAAGTTCGCGCTGACCCCCGCCGATACATGGCTCGTCCACTCAGAGGCTGACCACCGATGCTTGGAATCACTGCGGCTGGAAGGCCCGATCCTCACGATCCCTCATCCCCCGGGGAGAGGCTTCGGAGAACCCATGAGCAAAGATATCGCAAAGCGCCGCCTGGGGCTGACCGGAAATATCCTGCTCTTCTTCGGGCTGGTCCGTCGCTACAAGGGGCTTTCACATCTGCTCGAGGCCATGCCGCTCGTCTTGCGAAGGGTGGAGTGCACGCTCCTCGCCGTCGGAGAATTCTATGATGGAAAAGACCAGTCCCTCAAGCTGATCAACGCGCTCGGCCTCGGGTCGAACGTGCGGGTCATCGATCGGTTCGTTCCGGACGATGAAGTGAGCCTGTACTTCTCGGCCGCCGATCTCGTGGTGCTGCCCTACGAATCAGCAACCCAGAGCGGCATTGTCGCGATCGCCCACTCCTTCGAGCGGCCGGTATTGACAACCCGCGTGGGGGGGCTCCCGGAGGCCGTCCGTGATGGCGAAACCGGCCTTCTCGTCGAACCGCACAACCCGGCCGCTCTGGCAGAAGCGATCATCCGCTTCTACGAAGAAAAGATGGAGCCGACACTTCGCGGCAACATCGTGCAGCAGAAGCGGTTCTCGTGGGCGGAGCTAGCACGCACGCTCGAGAGCGTGGCGGAAAGCCGCATGACAGGCTAACGTTTCGGTCTAACAATGGCTGCGGTTCACTTGACCTGGAAGCTGTCCTTCAATCGCCTGAGCGGCACCTTGACCCAGTCGCTACAACCGCCTTTCTCCTCTCGCGACCAGGACTCGCCGAAGGCATCATACTCGATCCAGTAGACGCGGTTGTCGAAGAAATGGACCCGCAGCACCTCCATTTCTCCGGCCTTTGCCCCTGGCACCCATCGTCCCCAGATCTCTTGCTTCAAGTCCATAGGGCCAGGCGATGCGGCGAGCTTCGAGACCTGCTCTCGGGTCATGCCCAGCTCGAGGGATTGGAACGCCTTGCGCGTCGGGGTGACGGCGGACGGCGGTTGCTGCGCGAATGCCGGCGCCGCCATCCACAACGTCACTGCCAGCAACAACACGCCGGCTACTCGGGTCATGATGGCCTCCTTTGGTGGGAATTGGAGAATCTTTGCCTTTCGACCCACGCCCACGCTTTTCACGGCTTGAGCGCTGGGAGCTGCGGCATGGTTTTCAGAATCGGATCCAACGATTCGACCCGGCTCTTGAACTGTTCGGTGAGCGCGCGACCTTCCTCAGGTGACGCGATCACATGCGGCGTAATCAAGATGAGCAGCTCGTTCCGCGTCAACGTCTCAGTGGTGCCTCGAAAGAGATAGCCAAGCAAAGGGATCTGGCTCAAAAAAGGAATTCCTGAGTAGCCCTTGCTCTTGTCCTGTCGGATGATCCCTGCGATCAGGAGCGACTGTCCATCCAGCACAACGACCGACGTCTTCGTCGTCGTTTTGTTGAACGAGGCACCGCCCTCAGCAGCCGTCGCGGCTCCACCGAGGGTGGTGTTTTCCGCTTCTATCTCCAGCGTGACCAATCGCTTTTCGTTCACGTGGGGCTTGATCCCGATGATGATCCCGATGTCCTTGCGCTGGAAGGTGCTGAAAAGATTGGCGGAGGTGACATTCTGGTCAATAGTAGTGGTCCCCAGGGTCTGTACTCCGGTCGGAATCGGGACCTCCTGACCAACCTGGAGCTTCGCCTCCTTGTTGTTTGCTGTCAGCAGGTGTGGGCTTGCCAGGACGTCCACCTTAGTCACTTTCGCCAGATTGTTCAGAACCACGCGAAATTTATCTTTGTCTACGAAGGCAAAGGTCAGACCGGTAGCGGGAGCTATGCCGCTCTGCACAACTCCTGCGATCGCGGTCGCGAGGGGCGCGACGCCATATGCCCCTGCAACGAGGAATGAACCGCTCCTGATGATCTCTTCCAGGCTAAATTGAAACGTGTCGTCCATTGTGATCTGGGCGAGCAGGAGCTCGATCAGCACCTGTTTCGGGACGATATCGAGTTGCTTGATCGTCGCCTCGATGAACTCGTAGTTGCGGGGCGAGGTCTTGATGATCAGCGCGTTGGTCCCGTCGTCTGCCACAATGGTCACCTCGCCTACCACCTCCCCTGGCGCCGCCTCGGCGCCTGGCGGCTGTGGGGCCCCCGGCGGTGGTGGCTGGCCGGGAGGCGCAAGTGGGGACGGGGTAGGAGCCGGTGGGATCGGCGGGGCGCCCGGCCGGACTGGGGGCTGACCTGGCCTAGCCCCTGGGGTCGGCGTCCGCCCCACGAGATCTCGTCGCCCGTACAGCGTGTTCAAGATGTTCGCGAGCTGGGTGGCCTGGACGTTCTCCACGAAATACACGAAGATCCGCTGGATATTGTCCCGCTTGCTCGGGATGTCCAGCGCCTTGATGGTATCCAGCAGCCTTCTCACGGTCGAGGTGAAGCCGGCGATGATCAGGCTGTTGGTCTCCTTGTGCACGACCATCTTGGCGCCTCTGGCCAGGAAGGACTGAAGGATCCTCGCCATCTCTTCGGCGGAGAGATGGTCGAGGTGGACGATCTGGGTCACGTACCGCTCGCGCTCCTCGCCCCGCTCTTTTCCCACCTGCACGTCCTGGGGCTCTTGCTGGGCGACCGCCATCGGGACGATCCTGTAATACAAGCCGTCCTTCACCGCCACCAGGTTATTCACCTCTAACACTGATTCCATGACGGAGAAGACCTCGCTGGACGGAATCTTGGTGGTGGTCCGCATCGTGACGTTCGCCTTGACGCCCGGGCCGATGATGAAGTTGATGCCCGTGATGTCCGCGATGGAGCGAAGGACAAGCTCCAGGTCGGCGTTCTCAAAGTTCAACGAGACATACTGGTTCTTCCCTTGTTGGCCACCTTGTGGCGCGCCCGCACCTGGCGGAGAAGCCTTGGCACCGACCGCAGCGCCAGGAGCACCCTCTTTCGCGCCCTCCATTGCAGATGAAGCCGGGACGATCTCCTCATCTGAAGGAGCACTCGCCTCTTCCGGTTTTGTCACCCCGCCCTCCTTTGCTTGCAAAGGCGCAGAAGGTTGGACGGGTTCCGAAGCCATTCCGGGTTTCGAAGCGGGCGAGGTGGGAACTGCCCCTTGTGCCTCAACCTTTGTGGGCGGAGTCTTCGGTTCGGTTCCCGCTATTCTCTCGATGATGGAGCAAGCCGGGAGGCATACGCCGATCATCAAGATCATCAAGACATGTCTGCGGCTAGCCAATACTCATTCCCTCCTGGAACATAACAATGACTCCCCATTGGGCTCATAAACGATTAACTGTCAGCGGGATGCTATTGGTTCTTGGGCTGCTGGCGGAGCACCTTTCCCTGCTGCTTCTGCGCCTTCTGTTGCTGCTTGAGCATTCCCTTTTCAAGTTTGTCGAGTTTAGCTCCAGGCAACGGGGCCATCAAGGCCGGGGCAGTGGGAACTAATGCCTTCCCGCTGGAAGACGGCACGGTCTCGATCGCCACCTTGAGAAAGATCTCGACGCTTTCGTCGCCACGCTTATACATGATCCGGTCGTCTCTAATCTCGGTAATCACCCCTCCCGCCACCTCCTGGTTCACCGCGTAGATCTCCTGTTTGCCTTTGTCACTCAGCATCGCCCGACGCTCCTCATCAACGAGGACGGTGCCAACGAGCGTCGGGAGAGGGGCCGGAGGAGGCACAGGTTGTAGGCCGATACGCTGCGGGGGCATGGGAGGTGGTTGCTTGAATGGATTCTTTTCCACGATCACGTCGAACTGCGGCAGGGGTGGGCGGGCGAGCGGGACGAAGGCAAGTGATGTCGCCTCCTGCGACAGCTTCGGCACGGGCCGGTCCGTGATCGAGACGGCGGGGGAGATCCACGTCTTCGCCAGAGCGGTTGCGATCAGCACCGCGACCACGCCCAAGGTGAGATTCAGAAGCCGCAGGGGCCTGCCCATTTTAGCCTTTCTCCTCCGCTGCCATTGTGAAGCCACTGACCACAACCGTCACCTGTAGCTCGGCGCCTGGCCTGGGGAAGGAGGCGTTCAGCGTCAGCTTGGGCACGGTGAGCAGCTTTTTGGAACTCTCGATCTTGTACAGGAAGTCGCGCAGCTTTTTTAGGTCGGAGTTCAAGGACAGCTCTACCGAGACCTGCGTAAATCCCTCCGCTTTCTTCGGCAAGTGTATGCTCTCGCTTGCGATGGTCACACCGCTCTCCCCGGCTGCCTTGTGCAGGATCGACTGAAGGTCGGCAGCGGCCAGCGTCAGTTTCTCGCCGGGCAGGAGTCGCTGCTGAAGTTGCGAGAAGAACTGTTCGGCATCGGTGAATTTCCTCTCGTACCGTTTCTTCCCCTCCACCACCAGTTGGTACCGTTCGAGTGCTCGGAGCTTCTCCCGGTACTCGTTCCGGACCTGAACCTGCTTCGAGACAACCGGGACAACGACGTACTTGATGGCGAGGAAGGCGACGAGGAGGACCCCACCGGCCAGGACAAACCGCCGCTCACGCGAAGAGATGGTCATGACCGCACGCCCTTGCGAACCTCGAGGAGAGCCTTGATCTGAAACTCCTGCGTCTCCGCATCCCGCCGCGCCACGGGTGAGGTGAATTGGGCGTTCTCAAAAACCGGCGACTCCTCCAGGATCGAGATCAAATCGGAGGCGGAGCCGGTGATTGAACCGCCGATCCGGACTTCCCTCCCATCTACGTTGAAGAGGGTCAGGGTCACGCCTTTGGGCAGGATCTGAACCAGCTCGCGCAGCAGATCGAGCTTCCTGACCGCCTCTCGGTCAATTTTTTCCAGGGCGGCGGCCTGTGCGCCAAGCTTCGTGACTCCCTCCTTGAGCTGCTCGACCTTGGCCGCCTCGGCTTGAACCCGCTTGACCGTGGCCGTCAGGTCGGCGAGGGCGCGGCGCTCATTGATCGCATAGCTCACCGCATAGCCCAAGCCAAGGGCAACGATCAGGGCCAGGAGCCGGAACGTCATCGCCAGGCCCGGCTCCCGACGAGGGGGAGCCAGCTCCTTCGGTAGCAGGTCGATGTGGAGTGGGAGAGCTACGAGCCCGTTCAGGGCGAGGCCGACGGCCGCCCCAAGGGACGGAGCCGCCTGGGGGTCCACGCCTCTCGCCTTGATCCGCTGGAAGGGCTGAAGGAACTCCACCCTCAATCCGGTCTCTTCGGCCAAGTGGTGAAGCAAATCTCCCCTGCCCGCACCGGATCCCGAGAGGGCGATCCGCCCTGTCCCTTGCAGGCCGCCGGCGGCCCCGAGATGGGCCAGGAGACCGGAGAGTTCCGGCAGCAGCACGTCAAGCGCGGGAGCCGGCCCAAGGGTGAGGTATCGGCAGTACCGGAGGACCCCCTCCTTCGCCACGCCGATCTCCACTTCCCCGTCCCGGAGATCGATGAGGGTTGTCAGGGGCGCCATCCCTCGACCCTCGTTGTAAAAGAGCGCGTTCAACGAGGCCAACGTGGAGACACCAAGGGCAGTAGCTTTAATCCCCGCCTCTCCCAGGAAACCAAGATACCGGCTGACCTCCT
Organism: Methylomirabilis sp. (SeqCode); assembly: GCA_041498535.1. Taxonomy (GTDB): domain Bacteria; phylum Methylomirabilota; class Methylomirabilia; order Methylomirabilales; family Methylomirabilaceae; genus Methylomirabilis. The sequence continues at coordinate 34,784 of JBGQIR010000001.1, read as the reverse complement.
CCTTTCTGGCCGCCGCCAACAAGAGCGTCGCCTTTTCAGCGTCCCTCTCCAGTACCTGGAAGTCGTACTGAGCCTCCTCCGGTGGGAAGGGGATGTGACGTTCGACCTCGTAATCCAGGATTCCCTTCAATTCTTCTTCGCCCACCCCCGGCATGCTCACCGACCGCATGGTCACCAGACTCCTCGGCAGACCAACCGTGACGAAGGCGGGGCGGGCGGGCAACCGGCTCAGGATGCCCTCCAACCCTTTCTTGAGTGCCTCATCCCTGTCGTCTCCTTCGGCAGGGAGCTCCTCGATCCCCCAATCGAGAAGCCGCACACGGCCGAAGGCCCTGCACAACAGGGCATGACAGAGAAGCCCGCCGCGGACGTCGATGCCCAGCCCGATCTTCCTTCTTGGGATCAGCTCGCGGAGTTCCATCAGGCCCCCTGCCTGGGGTCGAGGCTCCAGAGCCGGATAGTGAGCTTCGGCCGACCAGCGGTTCCCTCGTTTCGCAGGATGGCGCCAACGCGTGCTGTAAGCGCCGAGCCTGTCGCCCGGCCTACCGATTCCACATAGAAGTTTCGGGAGAGGACCACGCTGCTCTGGTTCAGGCTCGTGAGAATCTGCTGAGGCGAGGCCGGACCGGGCTGGCCTCCCGGGACCAGCGCGAACCCTTGCCGGCTTTGGCCGACAACAGAGGTCACCATATTGGTCAGCTCTCCCGCGCTGCGGAACGGCGCCTCTGTCCGACGGACGAGAGCCGTATTGGCCTCGGCCGCGGTCAGTCCAAGAGCCATCAACACCTCCGGGCTGGCCGTGTTAATGTTCACACGGCCTGAGCTGAAAACCGACAGAAGTCTGGCCACGCCAAGGTATTCTCCGGACATGAGCTCCCGTTCCCAGGGGAGTTGGGCCTCCAGTTGAGCCCGCCGTTGCGGGCTGGTGACGTTGCCATACAGGATCTCCGGGGCCATCCCTTTGACCAAGAGCAGTTCATCGATCGACTCGAAATAGCCATTCTTGGCCCGGTACGGAGTGGGAAGCGAAAGGTAGTAGTCATCCTCGGCGCCATTGAGGCGATGGAGATTGTCGGGATCGCGCCAGTCCTGAATCGAATCGACGATGGTGGACAAGAGCTTCTCATCCCCCACGCCGGAGTTCGAAAAGAGCCGGCGGAGAATCGGGTCGCTCGCCAAGTTCAGGGGAATCTTGCTCTCCTCATCCGTGACGGTGACCCAGTAGCTCCCTCTCCCCACTGGAACGTTTTCATAGGCGGAAGGATTGGTATGCCAATGCTCATCCAGCGAATCGTAGAATGTCGAATCCGGAGGAACATTCCTGTCGGCGTTAATGATCTCCGCGGCCGCTCGATACACTCCCGCCTCGGCGATGTAATAGGCCTCCGCCGTCTCCTTGAAGTTGCCGCTCGCGGCGAGCTCCGTCCGCATCGAAAATGCGAAGGTCGTGAAGATAATCCCCAGGAGCGCCAGGATCCAGAGCACGACCATGAGCGCCATCCCGCGATCGCGCGTTCCACGCCTCGGACCCGGCGCCTCAAAGCCCGCGCTTCTCACTGCTCCCTCGCACACTGTGTTCACGATGTCTGTTCTACTGCTTGTCCCACCCGCACGGAGAAGACGAGCGGCGGCAAGATCAGATCGCGGGCTCCCCGCTGGTTGGCCTGTTGGATTGTGAGCGTGATTTCAACGGCCAGTGGCAACCGTTCTGAACCCTGCAGAGCCCGTCGGCCCCCGAGGGGTACCAGGCTCACAGATGCCGATGGAGGCGTCTCATCCTGGGATGGATCCCAGAAGTCGTGCCAGGTCGGTGGGAGCTTCTCTTCGGGTTTTCCCTCCGGGACCAGGTATCGGAAGCGCGCCTCCAACACCCGCTCATCGAGCCCTTTGGTTCGTCCTTCCTGCAGGATGGGAGCATCCTCGGCGCTAACAAGCGGGTAGCTTTCGGCGCTGACCAACCCGCGGTCGGGTTCGACCGAGTAGGTGACGATCCGTATCATATGACTGAATGGCTCGGCTCCATAGCTCTGGGGGAGGGTGGCAAACGAGAGAGAATCGGGCTTGCCGCGAAAAATGACGATTTCCTTGTCGTCTTGGGACTTGACGCGTAACGGATAGAGCATCGTCAAGTCCCGGGCTAGAGTGTCGTAGAGCGTGCGGGTTCGCTGATTCTCTTCCGCCCGCAGCTCCCCGCTCTCCCATGACTTACTGCCCACATGGATCGCCCCGAGAACCGCGACGAAGATGAGGGCGAGGATGGTCATGGAAATCAGGATTTCAAGGAGCGTGAATCCGGCTTCGCAGGGGAATTTCGACTTCCACGAACGATGTGGCGACCTCCGGAATTCGCCCTGCTGGTTCACGGTCCCATGTTGGGAAATAACAGGGAAACGAATGCCCTCAGGGACTCTATGCCGGAACCGCGGAAACTGGAACGCCCTCTCCTCAGTCGCCCGAAAATGGAACCTCCAGGTTTGGAACACCTCACCAACGCGGGACATCATCTCTTCTTCTGTCGCCCCAACAGACCCCCACCCCCACTGCCCTGTCCGCCCTGTCCAGAGAGGGTCTGCCCGAGCAAATTTTCATCGACCGCCATCCGCATCGTGTAAAGGTCCAGGGATTTCTCCCTGCGTCTACCGGGCCAAGTGACACGAACGCGCACCTGATATAGACGTGCAGGAAGGTCTTCTTCCTGGGGGAGGGGTTGAACCTCCGAGGACCAATGGAACCCGCCGCCAAAATCTCCCTGCTCTGCCGACCCCTCAAGGGAGGGGGTGATCGCCATCTCGGCTATCTTCTGCCTGGCAAGCAGGACCGCCTGGGTGTATTCCTCCGACGCTTTGGCCGAGCGCACGCCGTTCGCAAGTAGCTCCATGGCGAGGGCAAAGGCGACGCCGAGGATGGCCAGGGCGATAATTACCTCGAGCAGTGTAAATCCACGCTGGGAAAAGCCGTGCGGGGTGCGGGGTGCGGGGTGCGAGATAGATCGAACAGTGCAATGGACTTCGCACTTCGCACTTCGCACTTCGCACGTTTTACTGCTCTGGTCGCACATCGCACTGGCCCTATACCGTCGTCGCTGCGAGAACGCGAACGCGTCCAATCGAAGGGTCTATCACAATCTGATATCCTCTTCCCTTCTCGTCCAACACCCACACCTCTCCCCCTGTCGAACTCCCCTGCGGGAAGAAGGCGATCGACCCACGCTCATCTTCACGAAGTGGGCCCGTGTCGAGAACGACCGATTTGAGGGTAACGCCGGAGGGGAGGGAGCGCACATGGGCCTGCTGCATCCTGGCTTGCCAGGGCTGTTCGGGATCTTCCACGGCCGCAACCTGCTCGACGCCCCCAAGGCGACCGACGATCCATTGGGGTCCGCGCAGCCAGTAGGTATTGGTCCGTCTGTCGAGCACCACCTCAAGAACGCCTTGATGGTTAATGGCCTGCGTCCTGGCGAACCGGCAGAGAGCGGCGATATCTCGTGTTGCAGCTTTGAGCGGAAGCAGCCCGAATGAACGTCTGAAGCCCGGCGCCACCAGTGCAGTCGCCAGAGCGAGAATGAAGAGAACGACGACCAGTTCAAGGAGCGTAAATCCCGCCTGACGGCGGGGTTTCGGGTTTCGGGTTTCGGGTTTCGCGTTAGAAAGCAGGGAAGACCGTCCCGCTCTCCCTAACCCGGAACTCGAAACTCGAGACTCGAAACTGCTCTTGATCGTGCTACTCAACCCTCTCTCCTGACCGCTTGATGTTCTGCCAGCTCACGAGGTCCTGGTTCTCTCCGTCTCCGCCGGCAACGCCGTCTCCGCCATAGGAAATAATGTCGTAATCCCCGTGGTCTCCGGGAGACTTGTACACATAAGGATGTCCCCACGGATCCAGAGGGATCTCCTGTTTCTTCAGATAGGAGCCCTCCCAGTTCGGGATCGCGCCAGGATTCACAAGGAGCGCCATCAGCCCCTCGTCGCTCGTTGGATACCGGCCGACGTCAAGCCGAAAGTTGTCCAGTGCGGCGCCGAATAGCTCGATCTGAGCCTGAGCCGCCGCTTGTTTTCCCTTGCCGACCCTGCCAAAGAGCTTGGGGCCGACGAGGGCGGCCAGCAAACCGATGATGATGATGACGACAAGTAGCTCGATCAGGGTAAACCCCGCCTGGCGACGGTATTTCCGGTCGCCGGTTTCGGGTTTTGGGTTGCGGGTTTCGGGTTGAAAACCCTGAGAGGTCTTCCTCTCTTTAGGAACTCGACACTCGACACTCGACACTCGACACGTCATACTGGAATCTCATTAATACTGAAGATGGCCAACAGCATCGAGAGGACGATGAAGCCGACGATTGCTCCGAGGCAGAGGATCAGGAGCGGCTCCAGCAGAGAGGTCAGGCGCTTGACGGTCCGCCGCACGCGCTCATCGTAGGTGTCTGCCACCTTGATCAGCATCTCTTCCAACTTCCCGGTCTCCTCCCCCACCTTCGCCATATGGATAGAAAAGGAGGGGAAGACGCCGGTGGCGCGCAGCGGTCCGCTGATCCCTTCGCCCCGCTTGATCCCTTCCTGCAGCCGGGACATGGCGCCGGAGATCACTCTGTTGGTGACAGTCTCCTTGACGATGGCTGCGGCGGCCAGCACCGGGACGCCGCCATGAAGAAGCGTCCCGAAGGTCCGGGCGAAACGAGAGACTTCGATCTCCCTGATGAGGCCGCCCAGCAGCGGGAGTTTGAGCTTCCACTCATCCCACTGAAGCCTCCCCTGCTCTGTCTGCAAGTAGGCTCGAATGGCCATAAAGCCCACGACGATCACTCCCACGAATATCCACCAGTAGTTGGTGGTGAAGGTGCTGATCGCCAGGAGGATCCTGGTTGGTAGCGGCATGAGTTGCTTGGTGTCGGCAAAGATCTGGGCAAAACGCGGGATGACGAAATTCATCATCACCACCACGGCGCCGCCGCCTACCAGGACCAATAGGAGCGGATAGATCAGGGCTGAGGTCACCTCGTCCCTGACCGCCTTCGACCGCTCCAGGAACCCCGCGAGGCGCGACAGGATCGTCTCCAGCACCCCGCTCGCCTCCGCCGCCTTGACCATGTTGACGTAAAGTTTGGAGAAGAGTCGCGGATGTTTGGCCAGACTGTCGGCCAGTGAACTCCCTCCCTGGACATCGGCCAGGATGCCGCGCAGAATCGACCGGAACCGAGGGTTATCGGTCAGGTCCAAGAGGATCGCCAGGCTCCGATCGAGCTCCATCCCGGCCTCGAGCAACGTCGCAAGCTGCTGAGTGAAGGCCAGGACATCCTGGGCAGAGGGGCCCCTGGCAAAGCGGGTCGGGAGCCGAGCGAGGCCGGGTCGGGCCTCGGCTGACGCACCGGGTTGTCCGACCTTGATTGGGTAGTAGCCGTTAGCCCGCAGCCAAGCCACGACCACCCGCTCGTCGGCAGCCTCCATGCTTCCCTGGATGACCTTCGCAGAACGATCAGTTGCAGTGTATTGGAATGTGCCCATACCCGGTTTCTCTTTTATTGACACCAACTTTCGCGCTGAGGTTTAACAATATACCAACTATCCTCGGAGTGTTCAACAGAAATCCATATTTAAATCCCGCGAAGGAGGCACAAAAAAAGCAGATAGGCGGCACCTATCTGCTTGCTGCTTGGCCAAGACCTCTCGCATCAGAGGGTGGCTCTTCTCACCCTTCCTCTTTCGTGACACGAAGCAGATCTTCGAGCGTGGTCACCCCCTGCTCAACCTTCTGCCAGCCGTCCTCCCACAGCGTCCTCATGCCCAGCGCAATCGCCTTCTGCCGAATCACATTGGAATCGGACTTCTCCAGGATCAGCCGCTGGATCTCCTCGCCGATCGGCAAAAACTCGAAGATGCCCTTACGCCCGCGGTACCCGGTGAAATTACAGGCGGCGCACCCCTTACCTTTGAACACTTGCAGCGGGCCATCGACCACAGTTCTAATCCCCATCTTCCTGACTGCTGCAGGGTCCAACTGATAGGGCTCCCGGCACTCGTGGCAAATGACTCGGACCAGGCGCTGCGCCAGGACCGCCACCAGGACGCTGGAGACCAGGTAGTTTTCAATCTCCATGTCCAGCAGGCGGGTGATCGCGCCGGGCGCATCGTTCGTGTGCAGTGTGCTGAAAACCAGATGGCCAGTCAGGGCCGAATGGATGGCGATATCTGCTGTCTCGGCATCACGGATCTCTCCGACCATGATGACGTCGGGATCCTGGCGGACGATCGAACGGAGCCCGTTGGCAAAGGTCAGGCCGATCTTGGGTTTCACGTGGATCTGATTGACACCCCGGAGCTGGTACTCCACCGGATCCTCGATCGTGATGATCTTCTTGTCGGCGGAGTTGATCTCGCTCAGCACCGTATAAAGGGTGGTGGTCTTCCCGCTTCCGGTCGGGCCGGTCACCAGGATCATGCCGTGGGGTTTCCGGATCAGGCGCTGGAACTGCAGGCGAACGTCGTCGGGAAAGCCCAGCTCCCCCAGGCTCAAGAGGAGACTGCTCCGGTCCAAGATCCGCATCACGACGCTCTCGCCGTACAGCGTCGGGATCGTGGAGACCCGGAGGTCCAGATCCTTGTCCAGAATCTGGAACCGGATCCGGCCGTCCTGCGGGAGCCGTCGCTCGGCGATGTTCATCTTCGCCATGATCTTGACCCTGGATATGACGGCCCTTTGCAGTCGCTTCGGGGGGGACTCATGGTCCAGGAGGACACCATCCACGCGGTAGCGGATCCGTAGCGTATCCTCGAACGGCTCGATGTGAATGTCGCTGGCCCTCGCCTCCACCGCCCGGGTAATCAGCAGGTTGACGAGTTGGATGACGGGCGCCTCGGAGGCGAGATCGCGCAGGTGATCGACGTCCTCCCGGTCGTCGGCCGACGGCCCGCCCTCCTCCTCGCCGTACCCCTTGACGATCTTCTCGATCGTCGTCTCGCCTTCGCCGTAATGCTGATCGATCGCCTCGAGGATCTCCCGCTCTTTCGCCAGGCAGACCTTGATGGCACACCCGGTGCTGAGCCGCAGGTCATCCAGCGTGTACGGATCCACGAGGTCCCCCATCGCCACGGTCAGCACGCCATCCTTGATCTCTATCGGGAAGACCTTGTGCTCGCGAAGGTACTTAGGCGAGACGCGGCCTCTGATCGGTACCGGGGCGATCGAGAGGGCCGTGAGGGAAAGGTGCAGGAGGCCGAATTGCAACGCCAGAGCTCGAACGACGTCCTCCTCCGACACGTACCCGAGCTCCACGAGGGCTTCGCCCAGTCGCTTGCCCAGCTCTCGCTGGCGGGCTAACCCACGCTGGAGCTGATCCCGCGTGATCGATTTTTCGCGGATCAGGATCTCGCCCAGTGGTTCCCGCTGCGCCCATGTGTGGCCGCTGTTTGTCGCCGAGTCCATCATCCCACCGTTCGGCAGTCGATCGCCGACCCCTATGGCACCGCCAACTGCAGGATTCGATATAACCAAAATGATAGATCACTCGGCGCGCGGGTGTCAAGGAATTCGAAGTTGGTTGAAAATCGCGAGAATCCTGTTGCATTATCGGTCCCCAGGATCTCGCGCCTGTCCTTGCTCGCGAGGCCTTCGGTCTCGCCCAGGCAGAGCTTGGGGCGGACCAGCACCCCAGACGTGGGGCTGATCCGCAACAGACCATTGAATCTCATAGCCCCCATGGTGGGGTGACCCGGCCAAGCCGTCGGACCGGCTCTTCGGGTGCGATCTTAGAATGCGGAGGTGGACGCCGATATCCCGCGCCAACCGCCCCCTCTGCCGAGACCGTTTCCGCTGGCCTTGCTCCCCCCACCGGGCTAAGCTCTGTCCCGCGTATCCTGGTAGCGACAGGTACGCCAGGGGTCATACCTGCTACCTCGTCCTGCACGTTGCAGCTTTGCATTGCCTGAGGGCATCCAGACGCTCGGCCAATTCTCTGATGAGCACCCTCGGCGCGCTATCGTGCATGCTCTTTAGCTCAAAAGGGTCAGTTCGCAAATCGTACAGCTCTCGCTCGCCGGTCACGTATTCGACATAGAGATAGTATTGGGTCCGCAACGCGCTGTGCTAAAAAACCTCGCTCTGGCCACTCATCCAATGTTCGACCAGGAATTCTTTGCGCCAAGCATTGACCGACGGCAGCCCGGTGCTGAGCAAGGGAACGAGTGATAGACCGTCCACCGTCTCGGGGCTGCGCGCGCCACCGAGCTCGGCGAACGTGGGAGCCAGGTCGATATTGAGCGTCAACTGCTCCACCGTGCGTCCGGCCGGAACACCGGGCCCGCGCACGATCAGTGGCACGCGGATATCTTCTTCGTAGGCTGTCTCTTTCCCTGGGGTGAGGCGATGCTCCCCCATATGGAAGCCGTTGTCGGAGGTGAAAAAGACGAACGTATTGCTGAGCTGATTTTGCACTTCGAGCAAACGAATTATCTTCTCGATCATGTCGTCTATCGCCAGCAGAGACTGTAGGCGCCTGCGGTAAAGATCATCGATCTCTCGGATCTCGCCAGGCGTGAGCAGAGTCCTGCGGCGCACCCATTCCGGCTTATCACCAATGTCTTCCTCGTTGAACGAGGGCGAGCGGGGTGCGGTTGTGTTAGGAAACTCGTTCTCGTGGCGCGGCGCAGGCGTCGCAGGCAAGTGAGGCGCATAGGTCGCCAGGTAGAGAAAGAAGGGCCTCGTATCAGTTGCAGTCCGCTGGATGAAATCGGTCGCCTTCCTCGCAATGACGTCGGTCAGATAGTCTTCAGGCCAACTGAAGTACCCGACGAGCCGGCCGTTTTCGTTGATGTAATAAGAGATATTGGAGTAGGCCCCATCTTCACGCGCGGCGTACCACTCGTCCCAGCCGGGCGGCACCCCCAATGGCTCGGCGCCCCGATACCCATTGAGGTACTTGCCAGCGAGCATTGTTCGATAGCCCTCGGCCTTCAGCCACGTGGCGATCGTGGAACTCTCTTTGCCCGTGTAATGAAATTTCCTGTAACCTCCGTTGGAGGGTTGATTGGTGAGCACACCATGATTGTGAGCGTATTGCCCTGTCAAGATCGAAGCGCGGGAGGGGCAGCAGAGGGAATTCGTAACGAAGAAATGCTCAAAGGTTGTTCCCCGATCAATCATAAGCGATCTAAGACGAGGGAGGTACTTGATCGATTTGGCATCGAGATCATCTGTGAGAATGAAGACGATGTTGGGCTTCGAGTATTGACTGAGGCCTGCCGGAGCGGAGCCAATTGTCCAGGTCGCAACAACCGCCAACATTGCGGCCACGACCACGAAAATGATTCGCGAACACCATAAGCGGCGAAACCAGGTTTTGCACATTGTAATCCTCCAATACCGGTTCTGTCCTGCCTACTCGCGGGCTTGTTGCGGCGTGGGTGCTTAGTCCGCCCCTTGTATCACATGGCTGCTTCCCGGTCAATGGCGAGCATCATCGGGATCCAGGTTTTAGTAAGTCAATCCGGAGGCGGATGTCCCCAGATGACGGCGGCGAGGAGTGGGGCACGTATACTTGCCAGCCGCGCGACCTGTCGCTTCGGCCGATGAGGTACGGAATGTTGCGACGACGAAGGCGGGAATACAGGTTCCTCGAATGGCCAGATACGCTACTGTTTCATAGGGCCGGATGACCTGAGGCCTGGACACCTGGGGTAACCAGGGGGGCCCTAACCAGAAGGAGCTCCGGGCTGCAGCAGGCAGCCAGGAGGTCGGCCCAGGAGCAGCCGGGCCGGACCCGCCTGCGGACGACCTGAGGCTACGTCAGTCGCCGGGCAGCAGTCCACAAAGCGCGTGGTTCACCGTGCTGATGCAGAGGCGGTCATTGAACACAGTCAGCGCCCTCGCCGTCCCGTTCCCCGGAAAGCCGAAGCCGCTCGGGAGGAGGGCGCACCCACGAATCGTCGGCGAGCCGCACCTCAGGCCGCCACCGGGCCTGGTCTCGGAGGAAGGCCCGGCTCAACGGGGAGTCCTGCCAGTTCCACCGCGGGATCTCCTCCTGCATAGCATCCCCCTAGGAGACGCGCGAGCCGAAGCAGGTTATCCAAAATCTCCATCGCGTCCCCCGGGGTGCGCCCGAGCGCTTGCGGTGGACGGGGCTCCGCAACGGGAAGGAAGCCTGCCCTTGTGCCGCGCTCAGCGGACCCAGGAGCGACGATTGGCCATGCCGGTTATCCAACGTCCCCACCCCTCTTGTGGATGCCAGTTCTGATCCTAATAGCTTGTCAAAAAACGTCGCATATGGTATAAGTCAGTCGCACTTATCACCCGAAGCTAAGTAGCGATCAGTCCCCGTAGAGTAGCTTCTGGAGCGGGTATTCGGCATCCGTTGTGGCGCGTTTCCTAAACCCTTCGTTAATCGCTAATGCTTTTTTCTCATTTGATCTTCACTTCATATATCCTATGTCACATCATTACACAGCGAACCCCTCCCTATGCTCGAGATCTATGAAGCCGCCGATCGAACAAAAGTGGTCTTCATTCGAGAAGGCTCGGCCCGACCCAGATCGAAAAGGATGGGCGGGACTCAGCGAATATGTCTGAACACGATCCTCAGCTCAGACGATTGAAGCTTCCTACCATCGTGAAGGGCGCCGGCATCTTGTTCGCCGGCCGTGTCACATCGAGGCTCTTGGGGTATGCCTTTAACATCCTGGCAGCGAAAAAAGTCGGACTGAAGGGGTTCGGCCTCTATACGCTCGGCTTGACGATACTCCGGGCTACTGTGATTAATCTGTCAGCGGGCCAATCGAGTCCGGTCGTGCGATACGTCTCGATCTACCATGGCGCTGGCGACCAGGCACGAGTCAAAGGGGTGATCCTCTTGGCGCTGAAAAGTGCCGCGCTCCTCAGCGCCCTCGGTGTAACGGCATTCTTCCTCCTGTCCGATTTCCTGGGGGTGCAGGTTTTCCATCAGCCTCAGCTCTCAAGCGTCATCACCTACCTGGCGTTCTCGATCCCATTCGCCCGACTGTCCTCGGTGCTCCTGGGCTCTACCGTCGGCATGGAGATCATGACATATCGCGCCCTCACCAGGGACATCTTGGAGCCATGTGTCATGCTTATGGCGTTCCTGCTCCTTCTCCTCCAGGGTTTTCGATTACAGGCCCTCCTCTACGCCTACCTCTCATCGGCCATCCTGGGATTCGTGGTGGCGTATTATTTCTTCGCTAAGACATTCCCCCACATCTTTTGGAGCCCGTTCTTCCCACAACACGACGCCAAGGGCATTCAGCCGATCTCCGAACCGAAGGCCATTGCCAAATTCACCCTGCCTCTCGTCATCGCGCAGGCCTTCACGAAGCTCCGACGGTGGGGTGACATTTTACTTCTCGGTTTTTTCATGCCGGTGAGCCAGGTGGGTCTATACACAATACTGTATAAAACGGCGAATGCCCTTAATGATTTCTCGACTTCGCTGATCGGGGTCTTTAATCCCATGATCGCGCCCTCCTTCGAAAAGGGGGCGTTTTCTACGCTGAAAGGTCAACTCCAAATCCTTTCACGATGGGCCTTCTCCATCTCCTCTCCGGTGATCCTCTATGCCCTCTTCCATTCGAACCCAATCCTCTCTGTTCTGGGGAATCAGTTCATCGGCGGCGAGATCAGCTTCACGATTCTTCTCGTCGGGTTCTTGTTCGAAACGACCACAGCAGCAACCGGCCAGGTCCTTACCATGTCGGGAAAGTCAGGGGTCACGCTGGCCAACACGATCTGTCTGGGCATCATAAATCTTGTTCTGTTCCTCATCCTCATTCCAAGATACGGTATCGAGGGTGCGAGCCTTGCCGTCGCTCTTTCGATGCTTATCTTGGGGGTCGCAAGAGTGATCGAAGGGCTCAAAATCATCGGGGTCCATCCTTTCACCCTCGGCTACCTTAAACCTTTGATGGCAGCCTGCGCGTCCCTCGTCGCCACTCTTTTGATCGACCAAGCACTTCCGGCAAATAAGTATCTGTTTCTCGGGTCCTCCTTTGCGATATTCTTCTCGAGCTATGTTGCCGCTCTCATCCTTCTAGGACTGGATCCCGCTGATCGATTCATCCTCGCAAAGGTTCAGGAAAGGTTCCTGACCTGGAAGGAGAGAGTCGCGCTCCCATGAACCCCTGGCTTCAGATAGCGATGATTATCCCACCCTCTGTGGCTCCCGGCTTTGTCGGGACCGTATCACGATAGACCTGTTGACCTCTCCCTCCATAGCGAATACTATATATGAGAGGCGGTTTCCGAGCAGACCCAGAGAGGGTGCTATTCTACTGACAGGGGTAGTGAGAAAGCTCGACCCTCGTACCGGCAACAGGAGCGTTCCACATTTGGGCGCGCGATAGGCATGTCCAGGAGACAGAACTGAGAGCATGATGCGTCGTAACCTGTTATTCCTCCTCATTGACAGCCTGAGGGCCGATCTCTGCTATGGCGAACGGGGCTCGGCGAAAACGCCCACCCTCACCCGACTGCGGCAGCACGGAACATCGTTCAATCAGGCAATCGCTGTGGCAACCTTCACCACACCCTCCGTCGCCAGCATCATGACCGGACTCTACCCTTTCGCGCATGGGATCAGAAGCCTTAGCGGCCACAAGCTTGCACCGGGGTGCGTCACCCTGGCGGAGATTCTGGCTCAACACGGGTATCACACGCACGCGATGGTCACGGGCCCCCTTCTGCGAGAAACTGGTCTTCACCGCGGTTTCGAGGCCTACCACTATCGTCGGGATAAGGAGCATCTCTATACCGAATGGCGGGATCGGCTCCATGCCGAGCTCGACAGACTGGCCCAGCAAAAGGAGAGATGGTTTTCCTTTCTGCATTTTTGGGAGATCCACATCCCCCGCTATCTCTCTTCGGCCTTCGATCGACCGGAGTTTGGCAAGACCCGCTACGAGCGAGCCCTCTCATCCCTTGACAACGAGTTGGGGAAGATCCTCGAGCATGTGGATCTTGAGCAGACCGTCGTGGTTCTCCACGGGGATCATGGCGAGCGATACGAACGGTCATTGTTCGAGAGAACGATTCGGAAACTGAAACGGCACCTGTTCGGATTGTCGGCCGGGAAAGGATGGTACAAGCTGGGACACGGGTACCACGTGTACGACTTCCTGGTCCGGGTCCCGCTGATCTTCGTTGGCAAGGGGCTCTTCCCAGAGGGCGCCCAAATCGTCCCCCAGGTGCGCCAGATCGATATCATGCCTACTATCCTCGACGCGATGGATATCCCCCTGGACCAGAAGGTGAAGATCCAAGGCCGGAGTCTTCTGCCATTGATCAGCGGCGAACAGCTAGCGGAATTACCTGCACTGATCGAGGCTTGCGGTCGAGGGAACCCGGATCCGCGCCACCGGCTGATGGGCATCCGGGTCCCGCCCTGGAAATACCTCTATGCGCCCCAGGATCCCAGTATCCGCCCGGAGCTGTACCATCTGGGGGAAGATCCCCACGAATCGAAGAATCTCATCCATCAGCTTCCCGCCGTCGCCGAAAGGCTCCAGTCGGCAATTGGCGCCATCCTGTCCTGCTCGGGTGAAGAAAAACTCTCCACACCCATGACCCAGGAGGAACAGCAGATGGTTGAGGAACGGTTGCGTGAGCTCGGGTATCTCGATTAATAGGACCGGGAGACGCGGCGACGGTACAAGGTTCCCCGAGCATCCTGCGATCTTGGCCAGTCCCGGACCAGCACAAAGCCATTTCATCAGGGGCCAATCGTGAGGGAACACGTTCAACGAAGCAATTCCCGAGGCTAGAGCAACGCCCTTGAGTTTCCAGCGATGAAGCTCATCATTCAGATCCCTTGCTATAACGAGGAACTGAACCTCCCGGTGACCGTTGGCGACCTCCCTCGGACGATCGATGGCATAGATGAGATCGAGTATCTGGTCATCGATGATGGGAGTGCAGACCGGACGGCGGAGGTTGCGAAAGAAGCAGGGGTCCATCACGTTGTCAGGCTGACGAAGAACCAGGGCTATGCGAGGGCGTTCGCGGTTGGCCTGGAGGAAGGAGTCCGACAAGGGGCCGCTGTCATCGTGACCACCGATGGCGACAATCAATACAACGGCGCTGATGTCGAGCGACTTGTCAAGCCTATCCTGGAGGGGAGGGCCGATCTCGTCATTGGTGATCGGGAGGTCGAGAAGATCGCGCATTTCTCTTTGGTCAAGAAGAAGCTCCAGAAACTCGGCAGTTGGGTGGTCCGGGTTGTGTCGAGCACCAGAGTACCGGATGCGGCCTGTGGATTCCGCGCCTTCAGCCGTGAGGTGGCGTTACGGTTGAATGTCTTCTCCAGCTACAGCCCGATGTTGGAAACCATCATCCAGGCAGGGAGAAACAACATGGTCGTCCTGTCCGTCCCAATCCGCACGAATCCTCCGCTCCGTGAATCCCGACTTATCCGGAGTACCTTTGACTATATCTTTCAGCAAACCCTCACCATTTTACGGACCTTCATGATCTATGAGCCCCTGAGGTTCTTCGGCTGTTTCGGCCTTGGAGCGCTCAGCCTCGGTCTGCTCATATGGGCTCGCTTCCTCTATTACTTTTTCAGCGGGCATGGTCAGGGCCACGTGCAATCCTTAATCCTCGCGTCGATCCTGCTGACAGTCGGCTTTCAGCTCGGGCTATTTGGCCTGCTGGCGGATCTGATCGCGGTGAACCGAAGGATCGTTGAAGAGGTGCAGTACAGACTGCGAAAAAACCAGCAGGGGGGCCACGGGAACGCACGATGGATGGACACCTGAGCGGCTCTCGCCGCTGATCCGGTTTGGGAGTAGGGCCATGCAGCTCGGGGAGCTAGCAGAAACGCGGAATGAAGGAGGAATCGCGTGAGCGTAATTCACACGTGGTTGGGGCCAAACCTTCTTCAGACGATCAGATAAGGATCGTAAATGCTCGTCCTCCAGCGTCAGGGCAGAAACCCTAGATTCTGGAGCCCCCGAAGCACCTTGGCCGCGCTCTCCTCAGGAGTCTCCCGGTCAGTCTCGATGACGATCTCCGGCTCCAGCGGCTCCTCATAGGGGTCCGAGATGCCCGTGAAGTAGGGGATGGTACTGTCAAGCGCCTTTTTGTAGAGTCCTTTGACATCCCTGGCGATGCAGATCTCCAGAGGGCATTTCACGTAGACCTCCACGAACCGCCCGATCTCCTTCCGTGCCAACTCGCGCGCCTCCCTATAGGGGGAGATCGCGGCGACCAGGGTCACCACCTGGTTCCTGGTTAGCAACTTGCTGACGAAGGCGATCCGCCGGATATTCGCGTCGCGGTCCGCCTTGGAGAAGCCAAGGCCTTGGCTCAGGTTCTGCCGGACCACATCCCCGTCCAGCACCTCGACCGGGAAGCCCTGCGCCCTGAGGGCGGCCTCGACAAGCCGGGAAATGGTAGTCTTTCCCGAGCATGAGAGTCCCGTGAACCAGAGGGTGAACCCCGCTCTCAAGATGGCTCTTCCTTGCAGGGTTGGGCGCCTCTGCACCTTGCCACGGGCACGAAGCGCAAATTACACGAGGCCGTGTGGGTTCCGATCGCCGTCGTCTCCCTTACAATGGGTCACCTGAATGCGCGCCAGGCGCGGTGGCTCCCCCGCCTGCATCCACGGACCCATTAAGTCGAAGGTGGCCCCATCGATGCCGATGACCATCAATTAGGGAAGACGCGGCATTCGCCGCCCCACCTCACGCATGACGTTCGACATGCATCTGCTCCGTTGGCGCAGAATTCTTAAGCTGGAAATACCGTTCCACCTCAGGATCGACCGGCCTCCCGTATAGCCCATCCAGATAGCCCCTCAACTTCATGGCCACTGCCCGCTGGTTTCCGCGGCGCCGCTCTCGGAAATAGGCAATCGGGAGGCTCAATGTGACACAGGTGAGGGTGGTGATCCAGTTCCAGATCCCTCCGTGCCCCTTTAGGAATAAAATGGTGCTCCGCCCGGTGAAGTACGCCCGGAACGGGTTGTACCCACCGCCGGTGCTAGCCGAGACCTTGTGCCAAAGCCTCGCATGGGTAGCGACGGCAGCAGCGAATCCCCGCTTAGCCGCCCGGTGGCAGAAGTCCATTGTGGAGCCGACAAAGAAATACTGGGGATTAAAACGGCCGACCGTCTCGAACACTTGACGTTTGACCAGCATACAGCAGCCGGTGATGCAATCGAACCGCTCGACTCCCTCTGGTCGCTCGGCCGTCTCAAGCCGGTTCTTCGATGGTGACCTCGCGGTCACCTCACGAAAGACGATGAACGCCCCCGCACTCCAGATCCGTTTGGGATCCGAATGGTAATAGAGCGTCGGCCCGACAATCCCGAGGTCGGGTTCCGCCTCGGCCGCCGCTACCAGCTTGTCCAGCAGGCGTGGCTCGACGACGACATCGTTGTCGAGGATCATGACGTAGTCGGCATCCGTCCGGCTGAGGACGGCCTCCAAGCCGAAGTTCCTCCCTCCGGGGATGCCGAGGTTTTCCGGCGAGCGGATCACGCGAACCTCTGGGAATTGCTCCGCGATCGCTCCTCCGGACTCGTCGGTTGAGCCATTGTCCACCACCCAGACCTCCGTGTTGGGATACTCCAGGCCCCTGACACTGCGCAGTGTCTCAACGGTGTTGCGAAGGTCATTCCAGCTCAAGATCAGGATGGCGACCCTGGGGGGCAGATCGCTCATCAGCGCTTCTCTGTCGGAGAAAGGGATAGATCATCCGGCAGGCGGCCCGCGACAAGCCCGGACACCAGCCTGATGACGCTGTCGGCATCTATCTGTTCGAGACAAGCCTTCTTGGTGTCAGGGCAGTGAAACCTCCCGGTCGGGCCCTTATGCCAGCAGGGTTGGCATGGCAGGCGGAGGAAAATGGGGTGGAGGTGCTCAGTGGTCCTGGGGATCAGGCCGTCTGGGTCCGTCGGCCCGAAGAAGGCCACGGTAGTGGTGCCGCAGGCCAGGCTTACATGCATGATTCCCGAGTCGTTGGAAACGACTGCGGCGCTCAATGCCAAGAGACCAACGGTCTCCTCCCAATCGAGCGCCCCGACCAAGTCGAGAAGCTTCCCCGGCTCCTGCAGCCCGAACTGCTGCCGGAACGCCTCCGCCCGCCACCTATCGGAGGATGGCCCAACCATGGCGACTGGAATGTTTAGGCCCAGCGCGTGACGAGCCACCTTATGGAAAAGCGTGAACGGGGCTTGCTTGTACGGGTGATTGGCGAATGGACAGATGGCCAGTAGTCGATCGCCGAGTCCGTCGATTCCGAACGTACCGAGCAGCCGACGAGCGCGGCGTACACAACCGTCGATGACCACTTCTGGAAATGTGTATGATTGGTTGGCCGCCGGATATGCCAGATACCTGCCAAAATCCATGACCGCTTCTGTCTGATTTGTCGTGCTTGCATGGGGGCTCCACCCAATGGGGCCCCGCAGTGTTTTTCTAAGAAGCCCGTATCGGATCACCTTCCGAGATGGAAGCATCAAGGAGAGAAGGCTAAAGAGCGGTCGGTCATAGACCATAATATACCGGTAAGATCTGGAGTCGACTTCAGTGAGGAAAAAGGCGACCTTGGCGATAAATCCCGCCAGGGTCTTCGACTGGTTGCAGAGCAAATAGCGGGAGAGAATCCCATGCGCCTCAAGAAAGCTCCCGAAGGACTCATAGGTACGCTCGATCACGACGTCCACGTCGAAGTCCTGCTTCAGCACTGTCACCAGAGGCAGGTGCATCATGAGATCCCCTAACCCCGAGAACGGGATCAGAAGAACTCGTTCTCTCGCCGCAGTTGTCATTCCCATCCTCCCTTCCGTCTGCAAGTAAAGTACTTGATTTCTCTGTAGCTTGTCAATCAAGGACAGTCGCGCCGCGTGACGGATGACTTTGGGGAGGATTTCGGGGGATCAGGTGCGCCGCGAGGCCGGCTTCCCTGCAAAGACAATGAAACATCCGGCGTCACTCCAGCAGGCCCGGGAGGTGTATGCAAATCCGCCTCTTCACCATAGGGAATCGGCCGGAATTTGCGAAGAGGATGGACGGGGTGATCAACTCGTTTGTACAGGTGTCCGGACCTCATCAGCAGAGCAGATCTCCTCGATGGTCCGCCGGAGCGACTGAGCGATGGATGGGTAACGATCGAGGAGGTTCGTTGATTCCCTGGGGTCTTCGCCTAGATGGTACAGTTCGGGCCGTATCTTAGGATTTCGCGGCGCGTAAACATATTTCCAGGGAGGAACCCGGATGCCCCTTAGCCAGCTCCGGGAGTCGGGGATCGCATCAGCAGAGGCCTCCATCAAGGCTGGCAGCTCCCCCGACTGCTCGCCCCTAATCAGCGGAAGCAGACTGCGACCATGAATCCTCATATGTTGGTCAAGGGGGATACTCATGGCCTCAAGGATCGTGGGCATGATATCGATCTGCCGGACCTGCGTTTCTATCTGCCTGCCTGCCGGGAAAAGTCCCCGCCCGATGAAGAGGAGCGGGACGCGGACCAGGAATTCATAGACGTGGTACCCATGGTTGAGTTTGTACCATCCTCTCCCACCCCCCCATCCCAGCAGATGAAATTTCGCCTTCCTGATCGCCGTTTCCAGGATCGAATTTTCGAAACGCTCGTCGTGATCACCGTGCAGGACGATGCAGGTCCGTTCGAGATCGATACGTTCCAGGATCCTCCCAAGCTCGTGGTCGAGGGACGAGAGGGCTCGCTCATAGCGAGTCTTGCCGAACTGCGGCCGATTGAAGCTCGGAGAGAAATATTGGGGGACATGGACCTCCCAGAGGTGCAGCAGAAAAAACCATCCTTCTCGCTGCCGGGCTAGACGGTCAAGTTGGGCATCCAGCCTTTTCCGCCATTCGCTGTACAGGTGCTCATCACGCTCTCGAATGTCATACTCGTCAAAACCACGATTGAGACCAGTGTCCGGGAGGACGGAGCCGCCCGTGACCATGGCGCAGGTCTGATACCCCTGTTGCCGAAGGATCTCTGCCAGCGATCTGCAGGCCGGTGTCAGTCTATAGCCGACGCTATGGCGAAGGCCATGGGCAAAGGGATAAAGGCTCGTCATGATGCTGCCTACGCACGGGGAGGTACTGCTTGCCGCGGCGATCGCCTGATTGAATGACGTTCCTTGTTGACGCAGCCGGCTGAGGATAGGCGTTTTTGCCGAGCCCTGTTCGCCATAGCAGAGATCGGCCCTCAGGCCGTCGATCAGCAAGAACAGGAGATTCCTTCTCATGAGACTATTTGTGAATCCGACCGGCAGGGGTGTCTACGGATTAGTGCCGTTGCAACTTTATCCGCCTAGCGACAAAATGACCCGCAGGCATCTGAATCGGTCGTCGCATACGTTTGCAATTTGTCCTAACAAGTTGGAACGGCATTAGTCAATATATCCTAATTCACGCATCCATTCCTCAACCTTCTCCTCGTCCTCTTGAGTCATCGGCCAGGCGATGCTCTCCCCGCCAATCCGGATAGGGCGGCATCGATCGCGGTCTGGAGCTTATCGGCGATAGCGGGATACTGAGCCATGAGATTCTGGGATCCCAGGGGATCTCGGCCCAGGCTGTAGAGTTCCGTGGGATCCCGGAATTCTGCGGCGCGACAACGTACTTCCAAGGAGGAACCCTGATCCCTATCAGCCGTTGACGGCGATCCGGGTTGCCCAGGCCACACGCTTCCACCAATTCGGGGAGCTCCTCCATCTGCTTGCCGTGGATCAGCAGCAGAAGGCCTCGCCCATGGATCTTTCCTTCTCGACACCGCCCCCGAAGATCTCGTCCGCTTCAACCTCGCCGGTCAGTGGATCCTGCCCGGGGCATTCCATGGCCCGACGCAACGTGTGCAGGCAGATCCAGGTTGTCCGGTAGCTGCCGAGTCCCAAGGCGAGTTGGAGGCCCAAAGCACTTGCGCCACCCTCCTGGTTGGTGATCGCCCATATCGCCCGGAACCAGAGCGTGAGGGGTAGCTGGCTCCGATGGAGGAGGGCCCCTGCGGTCACAGAGGCATGGGCCCGACACGCCCGACACTCCAAGAGCTCCCGGTGCGTCTCCAATGCCTGCTCGTGTTGGCACCGCGGACAGCAAAACCCCTCGGGCCACCGCAGCCGAACTCAGTAAGCCCGACAGGCCTCCTCTGCGGGCAACCTCTTCAAACTCCAGGGGCGTCTGAGGGTACCCCTCCGAGGTGCAGGGATGTTACATCAGACGACAGGTTGAGTCAAGTGCACCCGCCAATCACGCCAAAACGGCCCACACAATTGGCCTATATCGCACGAACGGGCGTCGGGAGATAGCTCTAACGATGAACCTGACACGATGACCGCAGCCGAACTCTATGCGCTCGCACCCTGACATTTTCACGTTGACGTTACCCTGATATATTCACATTGCTACGATAGCAATGATGACCTCGAGGTGGACACTGTAACCGTCGTTCGGCTGAGACTACGTGCCCCCCTCGCCGACTTGCCCGACGTTCGCGGCATCGCGCCTCCTTCCCGTTCACGGATGAGGAATCCCCAGAAACGCATTGACATCATCGGGCCCGGCAGGTATGTTCTAATAGCTTCAAGTAATAGTGATCGACAAACACGTTGGATTTGCCTTTTTGCTCCTAGGTGCCGAAAGGGTCCCAGTCGTACCCCCCTGGGGTGCAGGAACGTTTTTCTCGCATACTATGTGAGCGCTCGGGCAGAGGGAAGACCGATCCCATATGATTTCAGGTTGCCCTGAAAAGGATCCGGTTCACCTCCAGGACCAGGACGCTCTTCGGGGTACGACCCGTGCCCATTAGCGCGGACATTCCCTTTCCCTTTCCGGGCAGATCGCGGAATGGAGATGTACGTCTCTCACCTCTTGACCCACCCGAGAACAATCGACCGCCGGTATCGCTACCACACTACCTCATCGTGGCCCGCTACGACCGACAGCTTCTCGATCCCAGGGTTCAACGCCCAGATGTGCTCAAGAGCCGGATTCTGAGTTGCTGGCTGGCGATTGCCTGGGGCGCACGGTAAAGCGGGCGCTCCTGACCGGGATCACCGGACAGGACGGATCATACCTCGCCGAATTCCTCCTTCAGAAAGGATACGAGGTCTTCGGGATGGTTCGCCGCTCCAGCACGGAGCACCTGGAACGGATCGAGCATCTGCTGAAACGGATCGCGCTCGTGCCCGGCGATCTCCTGGATCAATCGTCTCTGATTTCGGTCGTAAGAGCGGTGCAGCCGGACGAGGTCTATAATCTGGCGTCCCAATCGTTCGTCCCCGCCTCGTGGACGCAGCCGATCGCGACCACACAGTTCACTGCTCTCGGGGTCGCCCGGCTCCTCGAGGCGATCCGGCTGGAGTGCCCCCGCGCCCGATTCTTCCAGGCCAGCAGCAGCGAGATGTTCGGGAAGGCGGTCGAGATGCCCCAAAACGAGCGCACCCCCTTCTATCCGCGAAGTCCTTACGGGGTGGCCAAGGCCTTCGGGCATTGGGTAACCGTGAACCACCGGGAAAGTCATCACCTCTTTGCCGTTTCCGGGATTCTCTTCAACCATGAGTCCCCCCGCCGGGGCAAAGAATTCGTGAGTAGGAAAGTGACGGATGGCGTCGCCCGCATCGCGCACGGTCTAGCTACCGAACTGCGACTGGGCAACCTCGACGCCAAGCGCGACTGGGGCTTCGCGGGCGACTACGTCGAAGCGATGTGGCTGATGCTCCAGCAGGACTTCCCCGATGACTACGTCATCGCCACCGGCGAGACTCACTCGGTTCGAGAACTGGTGGAGATCGCATTCGGGGCCGCAGGCCTCAGTTGGAAACACCACGTCGTCGTCGATCCGGGGCTGCTGCGTCCCGCCGAGGTCGAACTGTTACAAGGCGACTCCACCAAGGCGAGAACCCATCTAGGCTGGAAACCGAGGGTACCCTTCAAGGAGCTGATCGAGATGATGGTAAAGGCCGACTTGCAGCAGTACCAACGTTCACCGAAGGATGGAGGGAGGTGAAGTCACCGTCCCTGGACCGCCAAGGCCCGTTTCGTGACCGTCAATACGAAGATGCACACGATCAGGGCAGTGGTGTCCGATCCACACAACGAAAAAGCAAAAGGCTGAGCAAATCAAACGCTCAGCCTCATGATCGATTCCCACGGGATTATTCACATGGAGCTAATGCAGATTTCAAAGCCAGCCACATGAGCTCGAGCAACCTGGAAAGGTTCTCCTGAGAGTTGCTTCACCTCGGGCCCGCCGAGGTTAGTGGGCGCAGCCTCACCCGCCTGCCCCACAGCCTCCTCACCCCGCGCCAGAACCGACGAAACCCCGCGCTCCCTGAACGCTGAAAGCGGAGAACTGCTTCTCGACGGACGCGCCTGGGCAGCTCGGACATTCTATTGAAGTCTCGCGCTCCAAGACGAGTTTTTCAAATATCCGGCCGCAACCGGAGCAGAGATACTCGTAAATCGGCATCTCTGGAAACCCCCTCCTCCGTGTTATTCTCCACCGCGCTGGACGTAGCTTTTCACAAACTCCTCGGCATTCTCCTCGAGGACCTCGTCGATCTCATCCATCAGTTTGTCGAGGTCCTCCTTCAATTTCTTTCCTTTTTTTGCCACCTCAGGACTTGGCTGGCCACCCTCGGGCGGAGCACCACCAGCGTCCCGTTTTTGCTTCCGTTCCTGTTCCGCCATCCTGTTCCCTCCTTCCTACTTCACCGGGTCGCCTGCCAGACGAGGTGGCGCGCCTCGGGGATCAGGAGCTTCGTCAGGGCGAGACGCACGGCGTGTTCTGATCCCGGCAAGCACACGATGACCTTCCCCTTCGCCGTCCCACACAGCGCGCGGCTCATCAGGGCGGCGCTCCCGACCTCCTGGAAGCTCAGGCTTCGGAACAGCTCGCCGAAACCCGTGAGCACCTTGTCCAAAAGGGGGCTGATGGCCTCAATCGTTTGATCCTTTTTGCTGAGCCCGGTCCCCCCCGTCGTCACGATCAGATCGACTTCCTCTTCGCACAGCTTCTTGATGACCTCCCTCAGTCCTTTGAGATCGTTCTTCAGGATCATTGACGCCACCTGGGAGTGTCCGGCCTCGTTCAAGAGCGCTTCAATGAGCCGGCCCGAGTGATCATCCTGCGGTTTGCGACTGTCGGTGATGCTTAGCCTGGCGTATCGGACCGGGCCTACCTTCTTCGCCTCTTCTTGATGATCGTGGACACCCATGGCTTCTCCGTTATCTCCTGAGAATCTCCTGCTCGATCCGTAATATAGTGGAATAGTCGATCCCGGTCAATGCCGACAGTCGCAATAGGTCGCGTTCCGTGATCTTATTCCCTTGCTCCTGAATGGAGATCAGTTCCTTCCGGATCCGCTCGAAGACATCCTCACTCTCAACTGACATGATGAGTCTCGCTCCCTTCGCCGGACCCGACCCTCCGTGTCTTCACGCGCGCCTCTTTGCGCCCTCCAGGAGGCCGGCCCGGCCCTCGCATAAGCAGTGCGACGCATGATAGGTGACATCCCGAACAGTCAACGCGTCTGAATGATTGGGGCCGCGAGAGTCTCGACCCTGACTCGCTCGGCCAGTGTCTCGGCCAGCTTGCGATAGATCGCCGCCGTCGGCGATTCCGGCGCCCGCGTGAGGATGGGCTGCCCCAGGTCGCCGCCAACGCGAAGTTCCTGGTCAAGTGGTATCTCGCCGAGGAACGGCACGCCCAGTCGCTCGCTGGCCTTCCTGCCACCGCCGCGACTGAAGATCTCGGTCGATTCATGACAGTGGGGGCAGATGAAGTAGCTCATGTTCTCGATGATGCCCAACACCTTGACCTTCAACTGGCGAAACATGCTGAGCGCTTTAGAGGCGATCTGCATCGCCACATCCTGCGGCGTCATGACGATCACGACGCCGGTCAGCGGAATGGTTTGAGCCAGCGTGAGCTGGGCATCGCCCGTGCCGGGCGGCAGGTCTATCAAGAGGTAGTCCAGGGTACCCCACTCCACCTCACGCAGGAACTGCTGGATGGCGCCCGCCACCATCGGTCCGCGCCAGATGACCGGCGAGTTGTCCGGCAGCAGGAAGCCGAGTGACATGAGCTTGATGCCGAATCCCTCCAGCGGCTCGATCTTCTGCCCATCGCCATGGGGCGACCCATGGACTCCCATCATGATGGGAATACTTGGCCCGTAAATGTCGGCGTCTAACAATCCGACCTTGGCCCCAGTCTCCGCGAGGGCCACCGCCAGATTGACTGCCACCGTTGACTTTCCGACCCCGCCTTTGCCGCTGGCGATGGCGATGGGGTATTTCACCCCCGGGATGGCCCCCGTCTGTTGTTCACTAGCCATTGATATCTCCCTCCCCTTCGACGCGCTCAGGGCAGGCATGCCTCATCGCCGGGCCCGCCCAACATCAGAACGGGGGCGCTGCCGTTCCCGTTCGTGGAGTTGCCGGTTGCCCTTGAGATAGACTGGGCAATTTCTGCAGATCGAGTTTGCGCCGACCCAGATGTTCTGCACCACCTGCCAGCACGGCGCGAGGTGCAATAGCTGTCGAACCCCCTCAACGCTGACCTTATCTTCGTGGATCAGGTGACGGAGACATTCAAGCCACCTGACATCGCACGTGGAATAGTACCGCTCGCCGTTTCGCCGCGCCGGCCTTAACAGGCCCTTCGACTCATATAGACGGAGCGTCTGGCCGCTGACTCCGAAATGCTCGGCGACCACCCCGATGGGATACACTGGCAGATCAACCTCGGCATCCAGCCTGTGGCCGAGCCGCTGCCGCTCGATAACCGACCTATGCATCTTCATCCTTCAACAGCAATTTGAACTTTCTTACTAACTAGAACTTTAAGGAGACAGGCTTGAAATGTCAAGCGTCTTTCTCAGGCCTCGAAAAGGGCGCAGCAAGCAGCGCCCCTACGAAGCCCGCACATCGCACTCCGCACTTTTCAGCCTCATGTGTTGTGAGGCTGGATCAATTGCATGAACTCAGTCCGGGTCTCCAGCCGCTCGCGGAAGATCCCGTGCATCGACGAGGTTACCGCCTTACTGTTCTGTTTCTCCACCCCGCGCATCATCATGCAGAGGTGATGGGCCTCGATCACGACAGCTACCCCCCGCGGACGCAGCGCGTTCAGGATCGCACTGGCAATCTCGGAGGTGAGGCGCTCCTGCACCTGGAGTCGACGACTGTACATCTCGACCAGCCGGACGAGCTTGCTCAACCCCATGATCTTGCCGTCCGGCAGGTAGCCGACGTGACATTTGCCGAAAAACGGAAGCAGGTGATGCTCGCACAGAGAGTAGAAATCGATGTCCTTCACCACAACGATCTCGTCATAATTCTCCTGAAAGACGGCGTCATTCAGGACATCATCGACCTGCTTTCCGTACCCGGAGGTCAGGAATTCGAACATCCGCTCCACCCGTTCCGGGGTCTTGAGCAGACCTTCCCGATCGGGGTCTTCACCGATCTGCTTCAGCAGGTCCCTGATTAGCCTGGCAATCATCCTCCCGCTCCTCACTTGGTTGACAGTTCATGGTTCACAGTTCACAGCAAGAAAGGCGATCTAGATTGATCTCTTACTGTGAACTCTAAGCGCGTTTGGACTACTCTGAACATTCTAAAGAAGCGTGTCGGGATGCGCAAGAAAAACCGCCTGTGGCAGCGTGCGGTCGCGGCTCTCTCTTAAAGGACAGCCTTGCTGGTGGAGACAACGGCCTCCAAGAACTGTTTCAGGATCCGTGCGGTCAATCCCCAGATCACATGCGGGCCAACCATGTAAAAGTACACCGGGGTCTTCACGCCATCACGGTCCCACGGCTCTTCTCTGAAGCGGGAAGGATCGCACAGGAGGGAAAGGGGAAGCGGGATTAGCTCAACGATCTCAGCCGGGTTGACCCGAAACGGGTACGGATGGGGGATGAATCCCACAAAGGGAGTGACGATGAAGCGGGTTGTCGCCGTGGCGGTGTCGTCCAGCTCACCCAGGATCTCCACGTCGCCCGCCCTGAGCCCAATCTCCTCCTCGGTTTCCCGAAGGGCGGTGGCGCGGAGGCTTTGATCGTCAGGGTGCTGACAGCCACCCGGAAAGGCGATCTGGCCTTTGTGTTGCGGCATCTCTTCACTTCGCCTGGTTAACAAGATGTGAAGGGCACTTTCGTCTTCGTACAGCGGCATGAGAACAGCAGCCTTCCTGAGGCTCGGATCGGCCACAATCTTGCGCTGCCGCCGCGAAAGGGCTCGGCGAATCTGATCCTTCAGAGGATGAGTCATGCCATTAGCAAATAGGAAAGGAGACCCAGTACGAGCAAGCGGGGCAGGTCATGAGGACTTCGTTTTCGCAGAAGGCGAGCAGGGGTCGGCGATACCCCTTGGGCCCCGGTCCGCTCTTCACATAGAGGCTGCAAAGCTCCGGTTTGAGATCGTGCTCTCTCACGTTGAGCGGGCCACCGCAGCGAGGGCACCCTTCGATAATCCCGTCCACGTCAGGCGTCATCACGTGGCTCGCTTTTTCTTCGAGGCAGAGATGCCCGTGGCCCGCAAGACGGACAGCAGCCGATCGGGATCAGGAAGCCCCTTCTCAAAGATTTCGATGTATCGGGTGATCCCCGACCTGTCTACGAGGACCACCGCTCTTTTGGCAATATTGTACTGCTTCCAGAGCACGCCATACCTTGCGCACACCCGCCGGTGAAGATCGCTCAAAAGCGGGAAGGTGACTCCTCCGAGGGAGGCCGCCCAGGCCTCGTGGCATGGCACGCTATCCACGCTGATGCCCAGCACCTGGGCATCCACCCTTTCGAAGTCGGCGACCCGCGCCTGCAACGAAGGGATCTCCGTCGCTCAGCCAGGCGTCCAGTCGAGACAGTAGAAGGCCAGCACGACCTGTTTCTTCCACCTAAAGTCGCTGAGCCGAATGGCCTTCCCCCCGGTTGAAGGGAGGGTAAAATCCGGCGCGCGGCGCCCGATCACAAGCTTTTTTCTTGCTGCTGGCATCTCTCTCCTTCGTTAATCGCAGGCGAAGACGGCTCAGAGTTCAGGGTTCACGATTCATGGCAAAAGACCAATCCTGCATGCCTTTTCTTGCTATGAACTATGAACGCTCTTCGGCATACTATGAACTGTCTTTGCTTTTCCGAGTTGTGAACGCTGATCCTTCGGCGCTCCGGGATTGCTGTTGACGATATACCCCTGATGCTATAAAGTCAATATCCGTGCAATCTCGCCGCTCTCATGCTGCCCTCCAAGTTGGTGAGGTCCCGTGGAACTTTCGGAAGGGATCAAGGCCTTTATCCAGAGCGGCCGCGTGGCCAGGATGGCGACAGTTGACGCTGACGGCTGTCCTCATATCGTCCCGATCTGTTACGCGTACGACGGATCTCGACTCTATTCGGCAGTGGATAAGAAGCCCAAACGCGTTGAAGCCAACCTGCTTCGACGCCTTGTAAACATCCGTGCTAACCCACGGATTTGCGTGATCATCGACGAGTATGATGAGGACTGGAGCCACCTGCGCTTCATCATCATCCATGGGACGGCGGCGATCGAGCCGGCGGGCACGGAGCATAGCCGAGCGGTAAACCTCCTTCGTAAGAAGTATCCCCAGTACCAAGCCATGAACCTGGCTGAGGGCGTCAATCCGGTAATCGCCATCACGCCCACGAAGGTCGTATCCTGGGGCAAATTCGACTAACAGCGTTCAGATTTCATAGCCGGAGACCACGAACAAAACCGGAAGGCAGCAGGAAATATGAACTCTGAACTCTGAACCTCGTGGAGATCCCATGTCCACTTCCGCCAGCGAAGCCCTGAATCAGTTGGGGCTGTTGGATCGCGAGCCGGCGCCGGGGCCAGCCTGTCCGGCCATTGAGACTGCGCTGGAGGCGGCAAGCTCTGGCAAGCCCCTTACGCGTGAGAACGCCCTCGCGCTGATCCGGGCTTCAGGCCGCCATCTGCTCCATCTCCTGGATCTGGCCTCTGCCATTCGCGACACTGGAAAGGGGCGGACGGTCAGCTTCTCGAAAAAGGTCTTCATCCCCCTCACCAGGCTGTGCCGCGATCGGTGTGGCTACTGTACCTTCCGCCGGGACCCCGGGGAGCCGGGTGACGGCTTCTTGACCGCCGAGGAGGTCTTGGTCATCGCCTCTGCCGGTGCCAGGCTGGGGTGCAAGGAGGCGCTCTTCAGCCTTGGCGAGAAACCCGAGCTGACTTTCCCGGAAGCCAGGCGCTTTCTGACCGAGCGCGGCTATCGGACCACGATCGAATACCTCGCATCGATCTGCCAGCTCACACTGGCAGAAACAGGGCTCCTCCCCCACGCCAATCCCGGAACGATGACCATCGAGGAGATGGCGATGCTGCGCGACTCAAACGCCAGCATGGGCCTCATGCTGGAATCGGTGAGCGCGCGGCTCATGCAACCCGGCGGGCCGCATCATCCGGCGCCTGACAAGCACCCCCTCCTTCGAGTCAGGACTATCGAAGGGGCCGGACGGCTCCGTATCGCATTCACCACCGGAATCCTGATCGGGATCGGCGAGACCCTTGAGGAGCGGATCGACTCCCTGTTTGCCATCAAGACACTCCATGCGACCTACGGCCACATCCAGGAGGTGATCATCCAGAACTTCCGAGCCAAACCGACAATCCCAATGCAAGCCCATCCGGAGCCAACGCTGCTCGACATGCTCAGGACACTTGCCGTCGCACGCCTGATTCTGGGAGCAGAGATGAACCTTCAGGCCCCACCAAACCTGACACCCGACGCCTACCCCCTGCTGCTGTTGTCAGGGATCAACGACTGGGGCGGAATCTCGCCGCTCACGAAGGACTTCATCAACCCCGAGGCGCCGTGGCCTCAGATCACGGCGCTGCGCGATGGGACCGCATCCCTCGGTTACCGCTTGAGAGAGCGGCTTACGATCTATCCGGAGTATATCGTCCAGAAAGAGGGGTTCATCCCTCCCGCGCTGGCCCCCAGGATCATGGCCCTGGTGGACGAGGCCGGGTACCCAAAGGAGGTGGTACAGCATGAAGCAGGAGCAGTCTTTCCCACGAGATGAGGAGCTTGGCCGGCTCCTTTGCCGGATCGAGCCTGACGTCGCGCGCCTGCTAGAGGCCGCGCTTGAGGGCCGAGAACTGTCCCCGGAAGAGGGGCTGCGCCTCACCCAAACCCAGGGGTTGGATCTGCAAGCGCTGGTCATGGTGGCCGATGAGTTGCGGCGGCGCCAGGTGGGAGAAACCGTCACCTATGTGATCAACCGCAACATCAACTTCACCAATGTGTGCATCAAACATTGCACCTTCTGCGCGTTTAGCCGGGACCACCGCGAAGAGGAGGGGTACCTCCTCCCACTGGAGGAAGTGATCAGAAGGGCGAAAGAAGCCTGGGAAATGGGTGCCACTGAGGTGTGCATCCAGGCTGGCCTCCCTCCAAAACTTGATGGCCATTATTACATCGACCTCTGTCGTGCCATCAAGCAGGAGTTACCGCAGATCCACATCCACGCCTTCTCGCCGGAAGAGATCCTGTACGGCTCTACGCGATCCGGAATCCCCATCCGGCCTTATCTCATGGCGCTCCAGGAGGCCGGTCTCGATACGCTTCCCGGGACTTCGGCCGAGATCCTCGACGATGAGATTCGAGACATCATCTCCCGCGGTCGAATCACCACCCGCCAGTGGATCGAGGTCATCACCACCGCCCACTCCCTGGGTATCCGGACCACCTCCACGATCATGTACGGGCACATCGAGCAGCCGATCCACTGGGTGAATCACATGGCGCTCCTGCGCGACATCCAGAAAGATACGGGCGGGTTCACCGAATTCGTGCCGTTGAGCCTGATCCACCAAGAGGCGCCGATGTACCGGCGCAAGCTGGTGAACGGGGTGCGCCAGGGAGCGACCGGCAGTGAGGTGGTCAAGATGCATGCGCTGGCGCGCCTGATGCTGGGCGCGACCTTCACGAACATTCAATCTTCCTGGGTCAAGGAAGGACCCAAGCTTGCCCAGTACCTCCTGACCACCGGGGCCAACGATCTCGGCGGCACCCTGATCAACGAAAGCATCTCCACGTCGGCCGGCGCGCCGCATGGCCAACTCGTCCCGCCGATCGAGCTCCGTCGTATGATCCGCGACCTGGGGCGTCTCCCCGCGCAGCGGAGCACTACGTACCAGATCCTCCAGGTCTACGATGGCCAAGAGGAAGAGGCGGGGCCTCTCGATCGGATCGACAACCCGGAGGAGCGTTTCGGCTCGTACCGGATGCTGACTGCCTCTAACATGTTCCGCTACAGGCGCAACAGTTCAGAGTCCAGGGTTCAGAGTTCAGAGTAAGCGCAACCTTCGGTTCCTTTTCTTGCTATGAACTTTAAACGCACTTCGTACTACCCTGAACGCTTTTCGCCTTGGGAGAATGCATGAAGATCGCGATCATTGGAGGGACAGGGCGGGAGGGAACGGGGCTGGCACTGCGCTGGGCGGCTGCCGGGGAGGATGTCGTCATCGGATCGAGGGACGAAAAACGCGCTGCCGCGGCGGCCGACCATTTGAACCGAACGTTAGGAAAAGCCGCCATCCGCGGAACGTCGAACCGACGGGCCGCTGAAGAGGCTGATGTCGTGGTTCTGACGGTCCCTTACGCCGCTCACCTCGCCACACTGGAAGGGGTGAAGGAGGCTGTGCGCGGCAAGCTCCTGATCGATACGACCGTCCCGCTCGATCCCGACGCGCCCGGGCGGCTGGCATCGGCCAACCACCGATCTGCTCTGGAGCAGGCGCAGGAGTTCCTCGGGGCGGAGACGAAGGTGGTGGCGGCCTTTCAGAATATCTCTTATCGATTGCTGAAAGACCCCAAGAGAGCGATAGACTCCGATGTCCTTGTCTGCGGGGACGACCCCAACGCCAGGCGAAGCGCTATGGCACTTGTCGAGAAGGCCGGCCTCCGCGCCATTGACGCTGGCGGGGCGCACCATGCCAGGGCTGTCGAGGGATTGACCCCGCTGCTTCTGGAATTGAACCGGCGCCACAAGACCAAGGAGGCGGGGATCCGCATCACTGGCCTTCCGGAGAAGGAGCGATGATCGTCGCCCTTGGCGGAGGGATCGGCGCCTCCAAGCTGCTCCTGGGTGTGTGCCAAGTGATCGACCCGGCGGAGCTGACGGTCATCGTGAACACCAGCGACGATTTCGTCCTGCATGGCCTCACCATCTGCCCCGACCTAGACACCGTCGTGTACACCTTGGCAGGTCTGGCCAACCAGGAAAGAGGATGGGGGATCGAGGGCGATACCTTCAACGCCCTCAGTTGGCTCGGCCGCTACGGCCGCGAGACCTGGTTCAATCTGGGGGACCGAGACCTTGCCACCCATGTGCACCGGACCGCCCTGCTTCGCCAGGGGCTGACGCTCACCGAAGTCACCGATCTGATCAGGCGCTCCCTCGGGGTCGGAGCCCGTATCCTCCCGATGACGAACGAGCCGGTCTCGACGATCGTCCTCACCGACGAGGGGCCGCGGCCCTTTCAAGAGTATCTCGTCCGCGACGGGGCTCGCCACGCCGTGCGCGGGGTGAGCTTCGAGGGCGTGAAACGATCACGGCCAGCGCCAGGCGTTCTAGAGGCGATCGAGGCCGCCGATGGGATCATTCTCTGCCCCAGTAACCCGGTGATCAGCATGGGACCGATCCTCGCCGTTCCGGGCATCCGCGATGCGCTGCGAGCGACCGGGGCGCCTGTTGTGGCGATCAGTCCGATTGTTGGCGGCCGTTCGCTGAAGGGCCCGACCGACAAGTTCCTGGTCGGCCTCGGCTACGAGGTCTCGGCTCTTTCAGTGGCGCGCCTCTATCAGGACTTCCTCGACCTATTCATCGTCGATCGGCTCGACGCCGAGCACCTCCCCGCCATCGAGGGGCTATCGATCACGACAAGGACGGCCGAGACCGTGATACATAACCTGGAGCGAAAGATCTCGCTGGCCAAGGAGACACTCTCGTGGCTCGCCTCCCTCCGACCTGAGTGACGAATGATTGTCGCCGTGATCCCGGTGAAGGAGTTGACCAGAGGCAAGCAGCGGCTCCAACCCCTGTTGACGGCGACCGAGCGTCATCTCCTCTCCAAGACGATGCTGGAGGATGTGCTTTCGGTCGTGGCCATTTGCCCCCAGCTTGATCGCGTGCTGGTCATCACCTCAGACGCCGAGGCCGCGGCGAGCGCCCGGCAGTACGGCGCCGGGGTCATCAAGGAGGTCCGGCAGGTCCGGCAGAGCCAATCGGTGGACGCGGCCGCCGCCATCTGTGGCCAGATGGGGGCCGAGGGGATGCTGACGCTGCCGCTCGACGTCCCACGCGTCACGCTCAACGATCTGACCCGGATCGTGGAGAAAGGAACCTCATCCCCCGGCATCGTGCTGGTGCCCTCACGTGACGAACTCGGAACCAACGCCGTGCTCGCGCGGCCATCAGGGGCCATCCCCTTCCGCTTCGGGTACGACAGCTTCCGGGCGCACCGGCTGGAGGCCGAGGCAAGGGGGCTGCCCTGCGAGGTGTGTGAACTCCCCAACCTCGCTCTGGACATCGATGAGATCGAAGACCTCCGATGCCTCCTCGAGCAGCCAGGCGAGACCAGGACACACGAACTGCTCCGCCGGCTCGGGATTGATGGGAGACTCGGTGTCACGAAAGGCGCCTGAACTCTCTCTGATCGGCCTGACCGGTCTCCCGGAGATTCGGGCCGGAGATGACCTGGCCGCGTTGATCGTCGAGGCGATGAACTCGCTGAGCCTAGCGTTCCGGCCGGGCGATGTCCTGGTCGTGACGCAGAAGGTCGTCTCCAAGGCCGAAGGGCGCGTGGTATCCCTTCGTGACGCGGCACCCTCGCCGCTGGCCAACTCCTGGGCCGCCCTTCTCGCCAAGGACGCTCGCCTGGTCGAGCTGATCCTTCGAGAGGCGCGACGAATCGTCCGGATGGACCGCAGAGTCCTGCTCGCTGAGACCCAGCACGGCTTCATCTGCGCCAACGCCGGTGTTGACCGGTCCAATCTCCCGGATCAGGAGTGCGCCGCTCTCCTCCCGCTCGACCCGGACGGGTCAGCGAAGGCCATCCGGGATCGGATCCTCGCGCTCTGCCAGGTCGAGGTCGGGGTGCTCATCTCCGACACCTTTGGCCGCCCCTGGCGCACGGGGCTCACCAATGTCGCCATCGGGGTGAGCGGCCTGCTCCCGCTCAGAGATTATGGCGACATCGGCGATGATTTCGGACGGGACCTCACAGCCACGATCATCGCCGTCGCGGACGAACTGGTGGCCGCGGCCGAGCTGGTCATGGGGAAAACGGAGCGAATCCCCGCAGTCCTGATTCGGGGCTATCGCTATCCGGAGGGGGAGGGTCGGGCCTCGATGCTGCTGCGACCCCCCGAGGAGGATCTGTTCAGATAGTT
The DNA here is from genome assembly GCA_041498535.1 of Methylomirabilis sp. (SeqCode). Lineage (GTDB taxonomy): Bacteria > Methylomirabilota > Methylomirabilia > Methylomirabilales > Methylomirabilaceae > Methylomirabilis. The sequence goes on along the minus strand of JBGQIR010000001.1, from coordinate 1,388 downwards.
CGGAGTTCAGGGCAGAATCTTCATCTGAGATCTGTTCTCTTTCTATGAACTCTGAACGCCCTTAGGTCTGTTATGAATCTTTTGAGGCGGGTGCCGCAAGATTCACGCGAATGGTCCGGGTCCCGTTGAGCGGGACCACAACCTGCAGGAACGTTCGCTCGCCACCCAACTTTAGTTCCAATAACCTGTTCCCCGCGAGGATGCCTTCCACGGTGCGTCCGCGCAGCTCGCCGGCCCTGCCCAGGTAGTGTTCATCCAGATAAATCTCCACGTCATCAGGCTCCACCTCAAAGCGGAGTGCACCCTCGTCAAGTTCTTGCGGCCTAGCGGCCGAGGGGGGAGACGCGTCGGCGGTGGGTGCAGCGGAGGCAGTAGCTGTCACTCTGACCTCGGTAGATCGCGGGGCCCACAGATTCAGCAATACGCCGAGGACAAGGCATGCCCATGCGTTCTTCCACAGCCAGCGATTCACCCGTGTTCCTGCCAGAACAGGCTGTCTAGGTATGCCAAAACGACTGGCCACCGCCTGCTTTGGCGGTGGCCCGCGACACGACACATGAGACACGGGAGATGCTCACCTGCTCGCGATTTCATTTCGGCGCGGGCTGGGCCTCTCCTTCCACGGTCAGCCTTTTCAGTTCAGACTCGGCTTGCTCGCGCGCCTTGCGGGCATCCTTCCATTCCCCCTCCTTCACACTCAGGTCGCCCAGCAGATCCTCCCGCCCCGGGGTAAAGCTCCGGCTCACATCCGTGTTAAAGCTCTCGACGATTTGGGCCTTGATCGCGGTGATCTCCCGATCAACCTTGACCTCGATCGCCTTTGTTGTGGCCACCTTCGCTTGATACCTCGCCTTCTCAGCGAGCAAGTTGACCACTTCCCCCGATTTCCTCGCACTAAACACGTGGGTGTCCTTCTTGTCCTTCTCGACCGTCTTGTAGGCCACCGCTTCATCCTTGGCCTGCGTCAAATATAAGAGCGCCAGGGCATAATCATTCGGTGCGTACACATCCGCCTGAGCTTCCCTGGCCTCCCCGATTGCTTTTTCCGCCTCCCCCAGCGACTTCACAAAGATGACCTCTTGCGCATGAAGAGGGCCCTCCCAGAGCGCGAAAGAGATCAGCGTGCTGACCAAGATCATGCTTCGAGACCTTCGCATCAATCCTCTCATTCCAATGACTCCTTATTGATCGGGTCAGTTCGTGCCGTAGCGCTTTCCAAGCTAGATGACTGTTCAAGCAACAATGTCTTTAGTCGGTCACTCTAGATCTGTAGGCTCCGGATTCCCCAGGTGAGCGATGCAGATGGCCACAGCCTTTTCGATGGTCGGTCCATAACCCTCAACTCGCTGACCCCTCAATTTCTTGCTTGCCCGCGCGACGTATTCGTG